>CAZZWE010000050.1:22716-27207 GCA_964657675.1 uncultured Steroidobacteraceae bacterium | reverse complement strand
CTGCATCGGTAAAGCCCAAGTCCTTATTCAGCCCGTGCCGCACATTGTCGCCGTCCAACAAATAGGTGTGGCGGCCCTCGGCGTGCAGTCGTTTCTCGACCATGTTGGCGATGGTCGATTTGCCCGCGCCAGAAAGACCGGTGAACCACAAAATGCGCGGCTTTTGCTGTCCCAACTGCGCGCGCGCCTGCTTGTTTACATCCAGCGTTTGCCAGTGAACGTTTTGCGAGCGGCGCAGCGCGAAATGAATCAGCCCCGCGCCCACGGTGTTGTGCGTCAGCCGGTCGATCAAGATGAATCCCCCCATCGCCCGATTGTCTCGATAGGCCTCGAATGCGATCGGGCTGCCCAAATCCAGGACGCACACGCCGATGTCGTTCAACTCCAGCTTCTTGGCGGCCAGGTGTTCCAAGGTGTTGACGTTGATGCGATGTTTGATGGGCGACACCGTCGCCGTCACGGTTTTCGCGCCAATCTTCAGCAGATAGGCTCGGCCTTGCAGCAACGGTTCTTCGTGCAGCCAGATGATGGTGGCCTCGAACTGCTGCGCCACCGCCGGCGAGGCATCGGCTGCAGCAATGACATCGCCCCGGCTGATGTCGATCTCATCGCTCAAGGTCAGAGTCACCGACTCTCCGGCCGTTGCGCCCTCCACATCCCCGCTGCCCGATAGAATTCGCCGCACCTGACTGGTCCGCCCGGACGGCAAGGTTCGCACCGTATCGCCTCGATGCACCGTCCCAGCCGCAATGAGCCCCGCATAGCCGCGAAAGTCGGCGCTCGACCGGTTCACCCACTGCACGGGCAACCGAAATGCCGTCAAGCCCCCCGCCCTGACCGGCGCAGCCTCCAACTGCTGCAACAGGGTTTTGCCCACGTACCAGGGCATGCGTCCCCCGGCACTGGTGATGTTATCGCCCATCACGGCGGACACCGGGATGCAATCGATGCTCTCGATGCCCACCTGGCTCGCGAAGGCGCGAAAGTCGGCCTCGATGGCGTTGAAAACCTGCGATTCGTAGTTCACCAAATCCATTTTGTTGACCGCCACGATCACCTGGCGAATCCCAAGCAGCGCCGCCAAATAGGCATGTCGACGCGTCTGGACCAAGACCCCTTTGCGGGCATCGACCAAAATGACCGCAAGGTCAGCGGTCGACGCGCCGGTCACCATGTTGCGGGTGTATTGCTCGTGACCGGGCGTGTCGGCGACGATGAACTTGCGTTGCACGGTGCTGAAAAACCGATACGCGACGTCGATGGTGATGCCCTGCTCGCGCTCGGCCTGCAAGCCGTCGACCAGCAAGGCGAAATCCACGTCCGCCCCGCGGGTACCATCCTTGCGCGAGTCGGCTTCCAGGCGCGAGAACTGGTCTTCGAGAATCATGTGAGTCTCGAACAACAGACGACCGATCAAGGATGACTTGCCGTCATCGACGGATCCGCAGGTGATGAAGCGCAGCAGGTCATCCACTAGAAGTAACCTTCACGTTTCTTGGCTTCCATGGAGGCGGCGCCCTGATCGACCAGCCGGCCTTCACGTTCCGAACTCTTGGCGGCAAGCGTTTCTTCGAGCAGCGAGGTCATATCGGCCGCAGTGCTGATCGTCGCACCGGTCAACGGATAGTCGCCCAAGGTTCGAAAGCGCACCGACAAGGTCTCGATCTTCTCATCCGCGCCCACCGGCAGACGTTCATCATCCACCATGATCAGGCGTTCGCCTCGGCGCACCACGGGCCGTGGTTTGGCGAAATACAACGGCACCACAGGAATATCTTCCGCCTGAATGTAGTGCCAAATATCGATTTCGGTCCAATTGGACAACGGAAATACCCGGATGCTCTCGCCGGGATTTTTTCGAGCGTTATACAAGTTCCAAAGCTCAGGGCGCTGATTCTTCGGATCCCAATGCTGCTGTGAATCGCGAAAAGAAAAGATTCTTTCCTTGGCGCGGCTTTTTTCCTCATCGCGGCGGCCGCCGCCGATGGCCGCATCGAAGGCATGAAGGCTCAAGGCCTGACGCAGCGCCTGAGTCAGCATGGTGTCGGCATAGGCGGCGCCCTGCGTCCACGGCAACATGCCTTGGGCCGCCCCCTCCTCGTTGCTGTGAACCAGCAGCGACAGCTGCAAACGGGTTGCCGTGGCGTCCCTGAATTCCAGCAGCTCGCGAAAATCCCAGCCGCTGGCAATGTGGAGTAAGGGGAACGGCAAACGCGCGGGTGCGAACGCCTTGAGCGCCAAGTGCAGCAGTACAGAGCTGTCCTTGCCCACTGAGTACAGCAGCACCGGCTTTTCACATTCCGCGACCACTTCGCGGAAAATATGAATACTCTCGGACTCGAGCCGCCGCAGGTAGCCCGGCGCCGACATCAGTCCAGGTAGTTCGCGGTCGTTTTGCGGCGGATCTCTTCGGCGGTCACGCCGGGCGCCAACTCGATCAGCCGGAAAAGATCCTTGCGCGAGGCGCGGTTGAACACGCCCAGCTCAGTAATCAGCATGTCGACCACATTCATGCCGGTGAGCGGCAATTCGCAGCGCGGCTTGAACTTCGATTCCCCGCCCTTGCTGTGTTCCATCACGACGGCCACTTTCTTGACGCCGGCGACCAGGTCCATGGCGCCGCCCATGCCCTTGACCACTTTGCCCGGCACCATCCAATTGGCCAGATCACCATTCTCGGCGACTTCCATGGCGCCCAGTACTGCGAAATCGATGTGTCCGCCGCGAATCATGCCGAAGCTGTCGGCGGAGGAGAAATACGAGGTCATGGGCAAGGCGGTGACAGTTTGCTTGCCGGCGTTGATCAGATCCGCATCCTCTTCGCCTTCGAAGGGAAACGGCCCGGTACCCAGCATGCCGTTCTCCGATTGCAGCACCACGTTCATGCCGCTCGGGATGTAGTTCGCCACCAGCGTCGGTATACCGATGCCTAAGTTGACGTAAAAGCCATCCTGCAGTTCTCGGGCCGCACGGGCGGCCATGTCTTCACGCGACCACGGCACGGCCAGACTCCTCGCGTTTGCGCACGGTGCGTTTTTCGATCAGCTTGGTGTAGCGCGGACCTTGAATGATCCGGTGCACGAAGATGCCCGGGGTGTGAATGCTGTCGCCGTCGAGCACGCCCGGTTCAACCAATTCTTCCACTTCGGCGATGGTGATTCGACCCGCCGTGGCCATGTTGGGATTAAAGTTGCGGGCGGTTTTGCGGTAGATGAGGTTCCCTTCCGTGTCGCCCTTCCACGCCTTGATCAGCGAGACGTCCGCGACCAAGCCCTTCTCGAGCACATAGGTCTCGCCATCGATGACGCGCTGTTCCTTACCGTCGGCCACTTGCGTGCCGGCCCCAGTCTTGGTGAAGAACCCATAGATTCCGGCGCCGCCGGCGCGGATTCGTTCGGCCAAGGTGCCCTGCGGATTGAACTCGATCTCCAGTTCGCCGGCCAGATACTGGCGCTCGAATTCTTTGTTCTCGCCGACATAAGAGGCAATCATTTTGCTGATCTGGTGGGTTTGCAGCAGCAAACCCAAGCCCACGCCGTCGAGACCTGCATTATTTGAAATCACCGTCAGATTCTTCACGCCCGTGGCATGCAAGGCATCGATCAGATTTTCAGGGATGCCGCACGCGCCAAAGCCGCCGCACATCAAGGTGATCCCGTCGCTAACCACGCCTTGCAATGCGGCCGTGGCGTCCGCAAATACTTTCGAGCTGCTCATCGCCTGCGCCTTTAGTAGCGATACTGATCGACTTTGTAAGGACCTTGCTTGTCCACGCCGATGTACTTGGCCTGGGTGTCGGTCAATACGGTCAGCTCCGCAGCCAACTTGGTTAACTGCAGGCGCGCCACTTTCTCATCCAAGTGTTTCGGCAGCACGTACACGCCCACCGGATATGCCTTGGTGTTGCCGTACAACTCGATCTGCGCCAGCACCTGGTTGGCGAAGGACGAGCTCATTACATACGAGGGGTGGCCCGTGCCGCAGCCTAGGTTCACCAAGCGGCCTTCGGCCAACAGGATGATGCGCTTGCCATCGGGGAAAATAATGTGATCGACCTGGGGCTTGATGTTCTCCCAGGTGTGTTGGCGCAGCGCGGCCACTTCGATTTCATTGTCGAAGTGCCCGATGTTGCACACGATGGCCTGATCCTTCATGCGCTTCATATGGTCATGCGTAATGACATGATAGTTGCCGGTGGCCGACACGAAGATATCGGCCTTATCGGCGGCATAATCCATGGTGACGACGCGATAGCCTTCCATCGCCGCCTGCAAGGCGCAGATCGGATCGATCTCGGTGACCCACACCTGCGCCGACAAGGCCCGCAATGCCTGCGCAGAGCCTTTGCCCACATCGCCATAGCCGCAGACCACTGCCACTTTGCCGGCAATCATGACGTCGGTGGCGCGCTTGATCGCATCCACCAAGGACTCGCGGCAGCCATACAAATTGTCGAACTTCGACTTGGTGACCGAGTCGTTGACGTTGAAC
>CAZZWE010000050.1:16763-22706 GCA_964657675.1 uncultured Steroidobacteraceae bacterium | reverse complement strand
CCGGGAAGGCCAACTGGCCATCCTTCGCCATCTGATACAGGCGTTTGACGCCGGTGGTGGTCTCTTCGGTGACGCCCTTGATCTTGGCCAAGCGGACCGAGTACCACTTCGGATCCGTTTTCAATTTCGCCTTGATGGCGGCAAACAGCAGCTCTTCCTCTTCGTTGCCCGGCTTGGCGAGCAGCGAGGCATCCTTCTCGGCCTTCGCACCCAGATGCAACAGCAAGGTGGCATCACCGCCGTCATCCAAAATCATGTTCGAGAAACCGCCGTCCGGCCACTCGAAGATACGATGCGTGTAGTCCCAATACTCCGCCAGCGACTCGCCCTTCACTGCGAAAACCGGTGTGCCGCCGGCCGCAATGGCCGCGGCCGCATGATCTTGCGTCGAGTAAATATTGCAAGAGGCCCAGCGCACCTGAGCACCCAACGCATTCAAGGTCTCAATCAGCACCGCCGTTTGGATGGTCATGTGGAGCGAACCCGTGATGCGAGCGCCGCGCAACGGCTGCTGGGCCGCGTACTCGTGGCGAATGGCCATCAAACCGGGCATTTCGGTTTCGGCGATCTTGATTTCTTTGCGGCCCCAGTCCTGAAGACTGAGATCCCGGACGATAAAATCTGACTGAGTTTTCATGGCGGCGTTCATTGATGATTCTCCTGTTGGCTGCGGTTAGGCAGCACGCGTAGCTTTAAGTTCTGAGGCGAGCGCCGCGGCTTTATCGGTGCGCTCCCAGCTGAATTCTTCTTCCTTTCGGCCAAAGTGACCGTACGAGGCGGTCTTCTGATAGATCGGTCGGGCCAGATCCAACATCTCCCGCAATCCCCACGGCGTCAGATCGAAGTTCGCCCGCACCACTTGCGTCAAGCGCTCGTCGGACATTTTGCCCGTACCAAAGGTCTCCACCATGATGGAGGTGGGCTCGGCAACCCCAATGGCATAGGAGACTTGGACTTCGCAGCGCTCCGCGAGTCCCGCGGCGACGATGTTCTTGGCCACATAGCGGGCCGCATAGGCTGCCGATCGATCGACTTTGGAAGGATCCTTGCCGGAGAACGCACCGCCGCCGTGGCGGGCGAAACCGCCATAGGTGTCGACGATGATCTTACGGCCGGTCAGCCCGCAGTCGCCCACCGGTCCACCGATCACGAAGCGTCCGGTCGGATTGATGTGGTACTTGGTGCGCTTGTCGATCCACTTGGCCGGCAACACCGGCTTTAAGATCTCTTCCATCACGGCTTCGCGCAAATGCTTGGTGCTGATGTCATCGGAATGCTGGGTGGACAGAACCACCGCCTCCAATCCCACCGGCTTGTCGTTTTCGTAACGCAGCGTGACCTGGCTCTTCGCGTCGGGCCGAAGCCACGGCAGCTTGCCATTCTTGCGGACTTGCGCCTGGCGCTTGACCAGGCGGTGGGCCAAGGTAATCGGCGCCGGCATCAATACATCGGTCTCGTTCGTGGCGTAGCCGAACATCAGGCCTTGATCGCCCGCCCCTTGCTTGCGTTCGTCCTTGCGATCCACCCCTTGCGCAATGTCGGGCGACTGCTTGCCGATGATGTTGAGCACGCCGCAGCTGGCACCATCGAATCCCATGTCCGAGGTGTCGTAGCCGATGTCGAGCACGGTTTTGCGTACCAACGCTTCCACATCCACCCACGCGCTGGTGGTGACTTCGCCCGCCACGATGACGACGCCGGTTTTCACCAACGTTTCACAGGCGACGCGCCCGCGCGGATCGGCCGCCAAAATGGCGTCGAGAACGGCATCGGAGATTTGATCCGCGACTTTGTCAGGATGGCCCTCGGAGACCGACTCGGAGGTGAAAGAAAAGCTTCTGCTCATGTGTCGATTTCCTCTAACTTAACCTTGCCCGAAATTTTCTCGATACCGGCGATCGAAGTCGGCTCGAGTGAACGAATGATTCTGCGGACCCCGGGACTCGATTTTGAGAGCGCCCATCAGCGAGGCCATCCGGCCGATGGTTTCCCAGTCTTTCCCGTGCAACAGGCCGTGAATTAAACCAGCGCGATAGGCATCCCCGCAACCCGTGGGGTCGACCACGGCATTGGGCTTGGCGGTCGGTATTTTGAGCGTCTTGCCGCCGGTGTGGATCACCGAGCCTTCGGCGCCGTGGGTAATCACCAGCGCGTCAACCTGGGCCGCGACATCGGCGGCCGACAGTCCGGTTTTCTGCTGCAGCATGCCCCATTCATAGTCGTTCACGGCGACCCAACGCGCTTGGGCAATGAAGGTCTTCAGATCGTCGGCGCCGAACATCGGCAGGCCCTGGCCGGGATCGAAAATAAAGGGAATATTGGCCGCAGCGAATTGCGCGGCATGTTCAATCATGGCCTGCCGCCCGTCAGGCGCCACGATACCGAGGGCGATGTCCTTGCCTGCATCACTGACCTTGTTGAGGTGCGCCTGCTGCATCGCGCCGGGATGGAAGGCGGTAATCTGATTGTCATCCAGATCAGTGGTGATGAAGGCTTGCGCCGTGAAAGTTCCCTCGACGACTCTAATGTGCTCCACCGGGAGACCCTGCGCCTGCATCCTCTGCCGATATGGAGCAAAGTCATCGCCCGCCGCCGCCATGGCAATCCCACGATCGCCGAGCAGCTTCAGCCCATAGGCGATATTGGCCGCACAGCCGCCGAACTCGCGCCGCATCTCGGGCACCAAAAAAGCCACATTTAAGATGTGGATCTTGTCGGGAAGGATGTGTGCTTTGAAGCGGTCGGGAAACAACAAAATCGTGTCGTATGCCACGGAGCCGCATATCAAAGCGGCCTTGTCCTGCGCGGAAGTCAGCGTCATTCACCTGCCCTGTGAATCAAACCGCCATTCTACAAGCAATCTTAACCATCGGGCGCATTTCAGCGATCGCGACCCCCGGTGGGAATCCGCCCACCGTTAGGTAAAAAGTACCGCACTGCCACCTAAGCGTCTTCGCCAGTGGTGTATGGTTAGCCATGTCCAATAACAAGGCCCACAGCTGATTCTCGGGCGCCAAATCTGCGGCAATTGGGACGATGTCAGCCGCTACGAGTGGCTGGTCACCAATGGCATTGGCGGCTATGCCTCAGGGACCGTTGCGCAGGCCAACACGCGCCGCTACCACGGCTTCCTCATGGCCAGCCTGACGCCGCCGGTCGAGCGCACGCTGTTGGTGGCAAAAATCGAGCTGAGCGTCGACTATCGAGGACAGCGGGTCGATTTGACCGCCAACGAATTTGCCGGCGGGAATGTGAGCCCCCGGGGCTTCGTGCATCTGGAGAGTTTCGCGATTCGCAGCGGCATACCCACCTGGCGCTACGCCATCGGTGATGCGCTGCTGGAAACGCAGGTCTTCATGGCCGATGCAGCCAACACCAGCTACCTGCGACTGGCGCTGCTGCGGGCCTCCGGGCCTCTTGAGGTTTCATTAAAACCATTCGTCATTTATCGCGACTATCACTGCCATTCGCGTGGCGCTCAAAACTACAGCGTGGAGACCGACGGGCCGATCTGCCGCATTCAGCCGCCGGCACCGGCCCGGGGTTTTCGCCTCATGATCAGCCAGGGCAGCTTTACCGCCGCACCGCAGTGGTATTGGGATTTCTGGCACCGCGAAGAACAGGAGCGCGGACTCGATGCCCTTGAGGATCTGTGGGTGCCAGGATTTTTTCGCGCCGAGTTACAAGTGCAAGACGCCGTTTTCCTCACGGCCACCTGCGAAGCCTCGCCGCCGCTGTCCGGCGCCGACATGCTGACCCAACTGCTGACCAATAACCGTCGACAACTCGCCGCCATTCCGGCCACGGCGCCCGGATGGATTCGCTCGCTGACCCTCGCGGCCGATCAGTTTTTGGTCAGGCGCGGCACGGGCACCGAGGGGTTGAGCGTGATTGCCGGCTATCCTTGGTTCGCCGACTGGGGCCGCGACACCATGATCTCGCTGCCCGGCCTTGCCACTGCGCTGGGCCGCTACGACATCGCGGCCGCTATCCTCAAAACCTATGCCACGTTCGTTGATCGCGGCATGTTGCCCAACCGTTTTCCAGACGGCGCCGGAGCCGCCCCGCCGGAATACAACACCGCCGATGCAACCTTGTGGATGTTTCACGCACTGGATGATTACTTGCATGCCCGGCGCGACGCCGGGCTGGCACAGGCGATGCTGCCGACCCTGATGGCCATCATCCAGGCCCATGTCGACGGCACCCGCTTTGGCATCCGCGTCGACCCGGCCGATGGGCTGCTGCATACCGGCGAACCCGGCACCCAGTTGACTTGGATGGATGCCAAGCATGGCGCGCAAGTCTTCACGCCCCGGGTAGGCAAGCCGGTGGAGATCAATGCGCTGTGGCTGAATGCGCTCGATGTCACCGCACGACTCGCGGCGCGCACCAAGAATCTGGCCGAAAAGAATTTTTGTTCCGTGTTGCTGGAGCGGGCCCGCTCAAACTTCGGTCGCTTCTGGAATGCTCAGAAACGCTGTCTGTTCGATGTCATCGACACCGAGGACGGCGGGCGGGATGCGCGCGTGCGGCCCAACCAGATCTTCGCCGTGTCGCTGCCTTACAGCGCGCTCACCCCCGAGCAGATGCGGGATGTGGTCGACTGTTGCGGGCGCGAACTGCTGGTGAGTTACGGCTTGCGCAGCTTGAGCCCACAAGAGCCCGGATATATCGGCTGCTACACCGGGGATCCGTGGCAGCGCGACGCGGCCTACCACATGGGGACGGCCTGGGGCTGGTTGCTGGGACCTTACGCGCGAGCGCATTTTCGGGTGTATGGCAACGCCGCCTTCGCATTGTCGCTGCTGGAACCCATGGCGCAGCATGTGCAAAGCGCGTGCATGGGTAGCATCAGCGAGATCTTTGATGGTGACGCGCCTCACACTGCGCGCGGGTGTTTCGCGCAGGCCTGGAGCGTCGCTGAGATACTGCGCACGTGGCTGCTGCTAGAGCGCAGTATTTCGACCTCTTAAGGATTGCGGCATGAATACGGAACGCGAGCGTCTGCTCGCCAATGTCCCCGGCCGGGATGGCTGGAAACACTGGGGACCTTACTTGAGCGAGCGCCAGTGGGGCACGGTGCGCGAGGACTACAGTCCATACGGCACGGCCTGGGACTACTTTCCGCACGACCACGCCCGCAGCCGCGCCTATCGATGGGGCGAGGATGGCCTGGCTGGCTTCTCCGACGCCGAACAACAAGTGTGTCTGTCGCTGGCGCTGTGGAATGGACAGGACGCCATCCTCAAGGAGCGCTTGTTCGGCTTGACCAATGCCGAAGGCAATCATGGTGAGGACGTCAAAGAGCATTACTTCTACTTGGATGCGACCCCGACGCACTCCTACTTGAAAATGCTCTACAAGTATCCGCAGCGCGCCTATCCGTATGCGGATCTGGTGGCCGAGAATGGCCGGCGCGGGGAGGACACCCTGGAATACGAGCTGCTCGACACCGGGGTATTCGCGGATGATCGCTATTTCGATGTGTTCGTCGAATATGCGCAGGCCGAGCCCGGCGATATCTTGATGAAAATCACCGCGTGGAACCGCGGGCCGCTCGACGCGAATTTACACCTCATCCCCCAACTGGTCTTGCGCAACACCTGGACCTGGGAACCCGGCGCGATAAAACCGGGATTGCGTGCCATCAAGAATAACGGCGTCGCCATCGAACCGGCCGAATTGGGCATGGCCTGCCTTTATTATGATGGCGCGGCCGAACTGCTGTTCACTGAAAACGAAACCAACATGCCGCGGCTGTTCAATATCGGCGGCCCGGGATTCTACAAAGACGGCTTTCACAACCGCATTATCGGCCAACAAACCGAGTGCGTGAACCCGGCTCAGCAGGGCACCAAGGCCGGCGTCTGGTTCAACACCACGATCGCCGCCGGTGAAAAACAAGAGTTTCGACTGCGACTCTGCCGCCGCTTGACTCCA
>CAZZWE010000050.1:0-16753 GCA_964657675.1 uncultured Steroidobacteraceae bacterium | reverse complement strand
ACCCCGTTCGCCGACTTCGATGCCACCCTCGCCGAGCGGCATCAAGAGGCGAACGACTTCTATGACGATCTGCAGCACGGCATGACCTCGCTCGATGAGCGCGTCGTGCAGCGTCAAGCCTTCGCCGGACTCATCTGGAGCAAGCAGTTTTATCACTTGGATGTGGCCCGTTGGCTCAAAGGCGATCCCGGGCAACCGGTGCCTCCGGCCTCGCGCCTGCACGGCCGCGACAGCGATTGGCGCAACCTCAATAACGCCGACATCGTGTCGATGCCGGACAAGTGGGAATATCCCTGGTACGCCGCATGGGATCTTGCCTTTCATTGCATTCCGTTCTCATTGATCGATGCCGAGTTTGCCAAGCATCAACTCGTGTTGCTGACGCGCGAGTGGTACATGCATCCCAATGGCCAGATTCCTGCCTATGAATGGGCATTCGGCGACGTCAACCCACCCGTGCATGCCTGGGCGGCCTGGCGCGTCTATCAAATCGACCGCAAGCAAAACGCCGGCAAGGGAGATCTGGAATTCCTGGAGCGCGTGTTTCACAAACTCATGCTGAACTTCACTTGGTGGGTGAACCGCAAGGACAATCTTGGCCGCAACATTTTCCAAGGCGGCTTTTTGGGATTGGACAACATCGGCGTGTTCGATCGCAGCGCTCAACTGCCCACTGGCGGTTACATCAATCAATCCGACGGCACCAGTTGGATGGCGATGTACGCCTTGAATCTGATGCGCATCGCCTTGGAACTGGCCGAGCACAACCATGTGTACGAAGACATCGCCAGCAAATTCTTCGAACACTTCCTCAATATCGCCGAAGCCATGAGCTCCATGGTGAGCGATGATGTGGGCCTGTGGGATGAGCAAGATAAGTTTTATTACGACGTGCTGAATCTGCCCAATGATCAAAGCGTGCGCATGCGGGTCCGCTCGATGGTCGGACTGATTCCGTTGTTTGCGGTTGAAACCTTGGAACCGGAGCTACTCGAGAGACTTCCAGGCTTCAGAAAGCGTCTGGAATGGTTTTTGAGCCACCGCCCGGATCTGGCTGACTTGGTGTCTCATTGGCAATCCCCCGGCCGCGGCGAACGCCGATTGCTGTCACTGCTGCGCGGCCACCGCATGAAGAAGTTGCTGAGCCGCATGCTGGATGAGTCCGAGTTTTTGTCGGACTACGGCATACGCGCCCTGTCGCGTGCCCACCTCGAGCACCCCTTCACGCTGAAAGTGGGCGACATCGAACAGTCGGTGCGCTACACGCCGGCCGAGTCCGAATCACGACAGTTCGGCGGCAATTCGAATTGGCGCGGACCCATCTGGTTCCCGGTCAACTTTCTCATCATCGAGTCGCTGCAGAAGTTCCACCACTACTATGGCAATGACTTCAAGGTGGAATGCCCCACCGGTTCGGGCAAGTTTTTGACCATCGATGAGGTGGCCACCGAATTATCGCACCGCCTGTCGCGCATTTTCTTGAAGGATGACAGCGGCGCGCGGCCGGTGATGCGCCATCAGCCCTCGCTGCAGAACGATCCGAATTACCGGGACTGCGTGCCATTTTACGAGTACTTTCATGGCGACACCGGCCGCGGCGTAGGCGCTTCGCATCAAACGGGCTGGACCTCGTTGATCGCCAAGCTGCTCATGCCTCGGGCCCATGAGTAGCCTGACCGAACCTAGGCGCTTTTCACTCCCCGCCGCCCTGCGGCTTCACTGGCCCGAATTCCTGATCGAGGCCTGGGCACTGGGCATTTTCATGATCAGCGCCTCGGTGTTCAGCACCGAACTGCGGGGCCTCGCCTCGCCGTGGCAATCGCTGTGCATCGGCATCGCCATGGGTTCAACCGCCGTTGCATTGATTTATTCGCCCTGGGGCAAGCGATCCGGCGCACACATGAATCCCGCGGTCACCCTTGCGTTTCTAAGCCTGGGGCGCATCTCAGCAGTGAACGCCACCTGTTACATCCTATTTCAGTTCGTCGGCGGCTCTCTGGGGGTGCTGATCGCCTGGAGCGTCTTGGGCTCAGCCTTTTCTTCCGCCCCGGTGCGTTTCATTCTGACGCAACCCGGTTCCTGGGGCGTTGCCACGGCGTTCGCCGCCGAGTTCTTGATATCCTTTGTGCTCATGCTCACCATCCTCTTAGTCTCCAATTCCAAGCGCTGGGCACGCACCACCGGCTTGCTGGCCGGTGTGTTGATCAGTCTCTATGTCAGCGTGGAATCGCCGCTGTCGGGCATGAGCATGAATCCTGCGCGCACCGTGGCCTCCGCCCTGCCGGCCCACGCATGGCAGCATCTGTGGCTGTATTTCGTTGCCCCTATTGCCGCGATGTGGCTGGCCGCGCGGGTCTTTCATGGGCTCATCCCTTGGGTTGAACGCACCCATCACACGGCTAAAATCGTGCCGAGCGTGGAATAGTCGATGACTCGTGCCATGCGTCTCTGGCCGCTGCTCACCGGCACGCAGCGATACGAAAAAGTCGTCTCGACGCGGGGCCGCGGCCACGGTCACTTCATCGATGCGCCTATCCTTGCGTATCTGATCGAAACACCCAATGGACGCATTCTCTACGACGTCGGCTGCGACTATTAGAAAATCGCCGATGAAACGCGACGTGCTGCGCTCTACGATCCCATGCGCCCGATGTTCGAGCCGCCGGTCATGTCGGACGAGCAGCGAATTCCTCGTTATCTACAGCGCTTGAATTTGACGCCGCAGGACATCGACATCGTCTTTCTGGGTCATTTGCACTCCGATCACGCGGGAGGCCTGTGCGATCTGGCCGGCTGTGAGGTGCATGTCCATCAGGACGAATTGGCGGCGGCGCACACGGGACTCGACACTGGCGTGTTCGCCGATGAACTGGCCGGCAGCGCGCAATGGCGTCAGCAGAGCGGCGAGTACGTCCTCACCGCAGGCGTGCACGCCGTCACGACGCCAGGACACACCGCCGGCCATATGTCCTTGTGGATCGAACTGCCGCAAGGGGGTCCTGTGATCTTGTGCGGCGATGCCGCGGATCTGCACGAGAATCTGCAGGAGGAGATCGCACCGGGGTATTGCTGGCAAGACGATGCGCCCAGGGCGCTGGCCAGCATCCGCAAACTCAAATCGTTGGCCCGCTCCGAAGGAGCGGACCTATGGCCCAATCACGATTTCGCGGCCTACCGCAGCTGGCCGCAATTCCCGGGATTTCGCGCCTGACGGCTGCTTACTTGTGGTCGGCCTTCCACTTCTCGACGGCCGCCATGGTCTTCTCGACATGTCCGTCCGGATCCATCGCGGTGTATTCATAAATGATCTTGCCCGTGGGTGCGATCACGTAGGAAGTCCGGTTCGCGTACTCAGGCTTGATGGCCAGTACCGCATCGTATTCCTTGGTGATTTTCTGATCCGCATCCGAGGCCACTGCGAATTTATTGCGGCAGTCGCTGACCGAGAATTTATTCAAGGTATCGATCGAATCATGCGAGACGCCGATGACGGTGGCGCCGAGCGCTTTGAACTTATCGGTGGCCTCGGCAAAGTTGTGCGCTTCAATCGTGCAGCCCTTGGTGAAGGCGGCAGGATAAAAATACAGCACGACCGGTCCGTTTTTTAAGGCATCGGCGAGAGAAAACGAGAACGGCTTTCCCGCGAGCGTGGCTTGCGTGGTGAAATCGGGGGCTTGAGCGCCGGGCGCCAAGGCGGCATACAACGGCGTGGCCAGCACCGCAGTGCCCAGGGCCAGAAACATTAAACGCTTCATGGAGGATGTCCTTGGAAATGAAAATAGGCGGGCGAAGTCTGCGCCATCCCCTACCGCCTCGCAAGTTGAGGCAGTCAATGACTGCAGTGCGGTCGCTTACTTTAAAACGTCTTTTAACTCATGTACGACGCGCAACACGTCGTCATCGCTCATGGCGGGGAACAAAGGCAATGTGACGGTTTCGCGCCCCACCCGCGCTGCCACCGGCGTCGCCTCTTCGCGATAACCCTGCTCGCGGTAATACTTAAGGCCCGGAATGCAGGGGTAATGCACGCCAATCCCGATGCCCCGCTCACCCATGACTTTTTGGAAATCCGGACGGCTCATGCCGCGCGCGGCAAAGTCGATCAACACCTGAAACATGTGCCAACTGTGGCCCTCATCGCCACGTGCCGGCAGCACCACGCCTTTGTATGAACCCAACGCGTCGAAGTAACGTCCCGCCAATTCCAAGCGCCGCGCATTGAAACCATCCAAGCGCCGCAACTGATCGATTCCCACCTGCGCGGCGACGTCGGTCAGGTTGCTCTTCGCGCCCGGAAACAGCACGTCGACCTCGCCCGCCGCGTTGCGCTTGATGCCGTGAAAACGATACTGCTCCAGCCGCTGCGCCTCCTCCGGATTGGCCGTGGTGATGGCGCCGCCCTCCAACGTGGTCATGTTTTTATTGGGGTGAAAGCTGAACACCACCAGATCGCCAAAACTGCCGATGGGCTTGCCGCGATAACGCGAACCGATGGCGTGGGCGGCATCTTCGACCACGCGTAGACCGTGCTGCTTCGCGATGGCATAGAGACCCTCCATGTCCACCGGCAAACCGGCGAAATGCACCGGCATGATGGCGCGGGTTTTGGGGGTGATGGCAGCTGTCACCTGGGTCAGATCGATATTGCGGGTATACAGGTCGATGTCGACGAACACCGGCTTGGCCCGCAGGCGCGCAACCACGTTGGCGCTGGCGGCGAAGCTCATGGCCGGAACGATCACTTCATCGCCGGCTCCGATGCCCGCCACCTCGAGCGCCATCTCCAACCCAGCGGTCGCCGAGGTCATGACGCGCACTTGGCGCGAGCCGCCCACATAGCCAGCCAGTGCGGCCTCGAACTGCGCCACCTTGGGACCGCTGGCCAGTTGACCCGATCGCAACACCTCACCCACCGCGGCGATGCTGTCTGCATCGATGGAGGGACGAGCGAATGGCAGGAAAGGCTTCATACGGAACTCCGGGTCACTAAAACCACGCCTAAACAAATCAGTGCAATGCCGGCTATCTTAGCGGGCGTCATACTCTCACCCAACCAGCCGACCGACACCACCGCCACCACCACATAGCCCAATGACAGCATGGGATAGGCTGTGCTTACCGGCGCCTTGGACAAGGCAGCCAACCAAACGCAAAGACTCGCGCCGTAGCAGACCATGCCGGTCCAAAACGGCAGGCTCTTGCAAAGGATCAGGATGCTGCTGCTCAACGTGTCGGCGTTGAACACGGTGTACTGGCCCAACGGGCGGGTTGCCGTTTTCAACAACAACTGCGCGGCCGCGTTTAGACCCACGCCCAACAAAATTAAAATCCAGGTGATCAAGCTCATGGCCGGGCCACCAAGACTTTCCCGACATTGCGTCCCAATAGTCGCATCGGCAGGCCGCGATGGTTCAACTCGTCATACATGCCATTCTCCATCACCGCAAACCCGGGCGGGCCCGAGGACCAAATGCCGATAAATTGATCGAGGTCTTTGATCTCGTGCTCGGGGGAGCGGTTCAATCCATAGTCGAGTTCGCCACGATACCTGACCAGCGTCGCGGTGCGCTGCAAATAGAAAATCAGTGATTGATCGTAGGTGGCGATGCTGTACAGCGGCGCATCGCGCTGCGCGGCCGGGAAGGCGTCTGCGAGGCCTACGCCGGAATAAATGGGCGCGGCCGCGCCCGCGGCGCGCATCAACAAGAGACCGACCAGACACCAGCCCACGCCCAACACGACGGCAGCCCGGGTGAAATCGCCCTTCGTTTTGAGTAGCACAAAGGCGCCCAGCGCCAGCAGCAGCACGGCGACTTCGCGTACCGGCACCACCAAGGGGAGGAACACGCCGCTGCGGCTGCCACTGCCGATGAGGGCGTCCCAATTCAAACTCGCAATCCCAAGGCTCAGGCCCGCGAGCAGCGTCAACAACGCGGTCCAAAGCACTTCGCGTTTGAGAACGGGCTCGGGCTGCGCAGCGATGAGTAAGGCCACCGCCGGCATGATCGGCAGAATGTAGGGGATCAGTTTCGAATCGGACAAAGAATAAAACACGCCGATGAAAACCACCCAGATCCACAAAAACAATTTCGCATTGAACGCGCCCTCGGTGCGAGGGCTTCGCCAGCCACTCGCTACCACTCGCAGCGCCGAAACGGTCCACGGAAACGTCCCGGCCAGGAATACCAGGCCAAAGTACCACCAGGGTTCTTGGCGATCCGACACCGGCGTCAGGTAACGCGCGAAATGTTCATGGACGAAAAAGAACTGCAGAAAGTCATCCAGCCGCTGCGCCGCGAGCCAATGCCACGGCACCGCAACAGCCAGGAACAGTGGGAGTCCATACCGCAGCTGCAACCGTCGCCAGGGACCAAAATCGCGCGAGCACAGGCTGTACAAGACCAACACCGCCGCCGGAATGACGGCCGCCACCAATCCCTTGGTCAACACCCCGAGTGCGCAAGCCGCCCAGGCCAGAAGCATCCAGCGCCGACTACGGGTCTCGGATTGCGCCAACAAAAAACCGGCAAGGCTCACCGACATCCAAAACGTCAGACTCATGTCCAGGGTAAGCAACTGGCCGAGCACCACGAACAGCAGCAGGCCGCTTAAGATCGCCGCGGCCCGCCAACCCGCCGCCACGCCCCACCAGCGGCGCGCCAGCCACCCCATCAAGGCCACCGTGCCCAGGGCCGTCAGCGCGGTATACAACCGCGCCGAGAAGGTACCCACCCCGAACACGGCAAAACTCAACGCCGTCGCCCAATACTGCAGCGGCGGTTTTTCGATGTAGTCCAGCCCATTGAGATGCGGAATCACCCAGTCACCGGTGAGCAGCATCTCGCGCGGGATTTCCGCGTAGCGTCCTTCGTCAGGATTGAACAGCGGCCGGATGCCCAGTGTGCCCAGCCAGACCAGCACCACCAGCGCCGCAAGACCCGCGTACAAACCGCGGTGGGTCACGCGCCGGCCGCGGCCCCAGCCGGTTGCACGGCCAGCAATCCGGAGCGGCCCGGTACGGACCCCATGACCACCGCCTGCTGCGGCAAGGGGCGCAGAATGGCCTGGCGATGCAGTTCGGCCATGCTGCTGATGCGTGCGCCGGCCTTGAGCCACTGTCGTAGCAGCGCTTCGAAGGCGCCGATCAACAGCATGCCCTCGAGCTCCGCGTGCAGCGTAAACACCTGCAGCGCGGGACGCTGCGCCGCCGCGGGGGGCACCTCAGAGGCCCGATAGAGCGCATCCGCGATGTTGCCTTCATTCACGCCATCGCGGCCCAGCAATTCATCGAAGGTCGGCAGCGTGGTCGGCAGTTGCGGGCAAGAACTGCGTCCCGTCGTGAGTATCGGATAGAACGGGGCTCGGCCGCGCGTGTCGCTGGCGTAGTCGAGACCGTATTCGCGCTCGAGGTCGAGGCCCGTCTCATTGATCTGCCACCCCGCCGCAGCATGCGACTTCGGGTAGTGGCCAAACACATCCTTGAACGCATTCATGCCGCGCTCGAATTCGATCCGGGTCCACTGCGGCGTGGCGGTAGCGACATAGTCCTGCCAGCGCACGTGGTCATAGGTGTGCAAGCCCACCTCGAACCCGGCATCGCGCACCCGCCGCATCTCATCGCAGGCATTGCGGCCAATGTGCGGGCCGGGCAACAGCACGCCGTACATCAGGGTTTTCAATCCGTAGTGCTTGAGCACCGAGGTGCGGGCAACCTTTTGCGCAAAGCCCTTGCGGAACACTCGACGCATGGCGCGCCCGGTATTGTCCGGGCCCACCGAGAAATAGAACGTCGCGCCAATCCCCAAACGCTTGAGCAGCGCCGTCAAACCCGGCACCCCCTCGCGCGTTCCCCGCAGCGTATCCACATCGACCTTCAGGCCGATGTGCGTGCTCTCAAGCATCGCGCGACAGCAGTGCGGAGGCGGATGGCAGCGCGTGGGCGTAGGAATCGAAAATCGCTTTCAGCGCCGCGCGCATATCGGTCTTGGGCGTCCAACCCAGCTCCGCCGTGGTGTTCTTGATGGAGGGCAAACGCGCCGGGATATCGGCATAGCCTTTGCCGTAGTAGTCGAGCGCCGAAATGTCGATCAACTGGGTGTTGCGTGCGGTCGGCGCATATTCCGGCCGTTGCAATGCAATCTCCAGCATCATTTCCGCCAGTTCGCGGATGGAATATAAATTGTGCGGATTGCCGATGTTATAAATCTTACCGTCCGCGATGCCGGCCGGATTGTCGATGATGGTGGTCAGGCACTCCACCGCATCGTCGATGTAAGTAAAGGCACGGGTCTGCGTTCCGCCCTCGACCAGCTTGATGGGCTCACCGCGCACGATGTGGCCGAGGAACTGCGTCAGTACGCGCGATGAGCCTTCTTTCGGATCATCCATGCTGTCGAGGCCTGAGCCGATCCAATTGAACGGACGAAACAGCGTGAACTGCAATCCCTGCTGCCCATAGGCATAGATGATGCGGTCGAGTAATTGCTTCACGCAGGAATAAATCCAGCGTTGCTTGTGAATGGGCCCGAGCACCAGCTCGGAGGTGTCCGAATCGAATTCTTTGTCGCGGCTGGCGCCGTAGACTTCGGAGGTCGAGGGGAACACCACGCGTTTCTTGTATTTCACGCAATGCCGGATGATGGGCAGGTTGGCCTCGAAGTCCAATTCGAATACTCGCAGCGGCTCACGTACATAGGTCGCCGGCGTGGCAATGGCCACCAAGGGCAGCACGACGTCGCACTTGCGCACGTGATACTCGACCCATTCCAAGTTGATGGTGATGTCGCCTTCAACGAAGTGGAAACGCGGATTGGACAGCAGCGTGCCGACCCGCTCGGACTGCAAGTCCATGCCGTAAATGTTCCAGTCCGTGTGCTCGAGGATGTACTTGCTTAAGTGATGGCCGATGAAGCCATTGACCCCGAGAATGAGAACGTTTTTCAAAATAGACCTCTATCGGTTGCGCTACGCCAGCGCCAACGGCTGGCGGGACAGCTCGGCCGGGACCGTATTGTGGGCTACGGGCTGTCCGTTGACGGTCAATTGCAAAATCTTAAGGCGCCGGCCGTCGACGCAGTCGGCGAACCATTGGCCGTCGGCGGCGTAAAGGCACGGCGCTTCGGCTGCGAATTGTACGGGTTCGGGGTCGATTTGGGTTTGCTGGATCCCCACCCGCACCGCGCCCACATCGGTGAAAGCGCCGGGGAACGGCGGCGCCACCGCACGCACCAGATCGTGGACTGACCGTGCGCTCAAGCGCCAGTTGATACGTCCATCCTCCGGGCGGCGCCGGCCGAAATAGGTGCCTCGGGCGAGATCCAAGGCCTTAGCCGGCGCAGACCCTGACATCAGCAACGGCAGACACCGTCGCATCAATCGCTCCGCGGCGCCCGCCATCTTCATCGAGACCTTCAATGCATCGTCATTCGCATCGATCGACACGGCCTCTTGACCCACCTGAGCGCCGGCATCGGGCTTCTCCACCATGTAGTGCAGACTGACGCCGGTTTGGGTTTCACCCTCGATGATGGCCCAATGAATCGGGGCTCGGCCACGATACTTGGGCAGCAGTGAGCCGTGCATATTCAAGGCGCCGGCACGGGGTAGGTGTAACCAAGCCAAGTCCAGCAGGTAGCGATAATAAAAAGAAAATACGAAATCCGGCTTTTCGGCGGCGGCGCGCGCCAACCAGTCGGCGCTATTGGGCGAGTCGGGCGTCACCGCCTCGATGCCGTATTCCCGCGCGAGTTCGAGCACACTGCCGAACCACCGATGCTCATGGGGATCATCGGTGTGCGTGAACAGCAGTGGCACGTTGACCCCTTGCCGCAGCAATTCGCGCACACAGCGAAGGCCGACTTCGCTGTAGGCAAACACCACCGCAGTGGTCATTTTAAGTGGGGTCCGTGACTCGCCGCGACATCAGCATGCCCGGCATCGCGTGGTTTGGATCGGTATATTGTTCGAGTACCGCCTCGACGATGTAGCGCGGCCGCTCGCGCACCTGGGCATAGATACGTCCTACGTACTCGCCTAACAGACCAATTCCGAACAGGGCCAACCCCAGGAAGAAAAACACCAGGCCGAACAGGGTGAACACGCCCTCCGCCTCGGAGCCGATGAAGATTCGGCGCACGATGAGGTAGACGAAGAACAGGGCCGACAGCAGCGATACCGCCATGCCGATCATTGAAAACAACTGCAAAGGCACCACCGAAAATCCGGTGATCAGATCGAAATTCAAACGGATCAGGCTGTACATCGAATACTTGGAACGTCCCGCGAAACGTTCTTCATGCGCGATGTCCACTTCGATGGGCTTCATGGCGTACAGCGACGCCAGCGCCGGAATGAAGGTGTTCACTTCGCGAGTCTGATTGAGCGCCGTCACCACGGATCTTGCATAGCCGCGCATCATGCAGCCTTGATCGGTGATGCGCACCGGCGTGATGCGTTCACGAATATTGTTGATCAGCTTGGAGAAGTAGCGCCGCCACAAAGAATCTTGGCGTTGCTGACGGATGGTGCCGACATAGTCGTAACCCTCGTCCAGTTTCTGCACCAGCTTGCCGATCTCTTCGGGAGGATTTTGCAGATCCGCATCCAGCGTCACCACGAACTCGCCGCGCGCATAGGCAAGGCCCGCCATGACGGCGGAGTGCTGGCCGAAGTTGGCATGAAACAGCACCACCCGGGTCACTTCGGGCCGCAGGGAGAACTGCTGACGCAGCAATGCAACCGACCGATCGCGGCTGCCGTCATTGACGAACACCACCTCGTAACTGACGTTGAGCGCATCCATGGCGGGATACAGGCGTCCGAACAAGGTGGGCAGCACCGCCTCCTCGTTGTAAACCGGTATCACGATGCTGACTTTAGGATGCGTCGACATCTCGCACTCAGTGATCTGCGGCGACCGCGCCTTGCGATTTAAGCAACGCCAAAACCTCATCCGTCTTGGCCTGCATCAGCGCCACGGAACCCCGCGCTTCGACATTCAGCCTAATCAGCGGTTCGGTGTTCGAGGTGCGCAAGTTGAAACGCCAGGTCGGAAATTCAAATGACACACCATCGGTTCGATCCACCGTCTCGGCATCCGCCGCGTAACGCTGCTCGATCGCGGCGATGGCGGCCTTGGAATCCGGCACTCTATAGTTCAATTCACCGCTCACCGGAAACAGCGCAATGCGCTCGTTCACCAGCGCCGATAATTTCTGCGGCGTTTCGGACAAGATCTGCGCCGCCAACAGCCAGGGAATCATGCCGCTGTCGCAATAGGCGAAGCGCCGGAAGTAATGGTGTGCGCTCATCTCGCCGCCATAGACGCCGTCGACCTCACGCATGACCTGCTTGATGAAGGCATGCCCGGACTTGGACAACACGGCCTCACCGCCGGCCGCCTCGACGATTTCAATGGTGTTCCAGGTGAGACGCGGATCGTGCACCACCTTGCCGCCCTTCTCGCCTCGCAGCAGCACCGAGGCCAGCAAACCCACGATGTAATAGCCTTCGATGAAGCCGCCCTTCTCATCGAACAAGAAGCAGCGATCGAAGTCTCCGTCCCAGGCGATTCCAAAGTCGGCGCCATGGGCGCGAATCGCCGCCACGGTCGAGGCGCGGTTTTCCTCGATCATGGGATTGGGGATGCCATTCGGAAAGGTGCCGTCGGGTTCGTGATGCACTTTGATGAACTTGAACGGCAGATGCGGCTCGAGCTGATCGATAATCAAGCCGGCGCCGCCGTTGCCGGCGTTCACCACGATTTTCAACGGCTTTAATGTCTTGAGATCGACGTACGACAACAAATGCGCCACATACGCCTTCATGGTGTCGGTGGAATGGCGCACGCCTTTTTGGGCGGGGGTTGGAAACTCGGCGCGTTCGGCGAACGCCCGGATTTCCTTCAAGCCATTATCCCCACTGATGGGTTTGGACTGCTCGCGCACGAACTTCATGCCGTTGTAGTCGGCCGGATTGTGGCTGGCGGTGATCATGATGCCGCCGTCATAGCCGCCATCGAAGGTGGCGAAGTACACCCCTTCGGTGCCGCACACTCCGATGTCGTACACATCGACGCCGCTATCGGTGAGTCCGCGGCACACCGCATCGGTCAACGCCGCGCTCGAGAGGCGAATGTCCCGGCCCACGACGATGCGCTTGGGCGACAGGAATTGCGCGACGCCGCGCGCCACCCGATAGGCCACATCCTCATTCAATTCGTTGGGGATGCGCCCGCGCAGGTCATAGGCTTTAAAACACGAGATGGCTTTCAAGTGTTGGTCCCTTGGCGGCCATAGTTGTCTTCGAAGCGCACGATATCGTCTTCGCCCAAGTACGACCCCGATTGCACTTCGATCAAGTGCAGCGACACTTTGCCGGGATTTTCAATGCGATGGGTCGCGCCGATCGGAATGTAGGTGGATTCGTTTTCCGACAACAAATAGGTCTCGTCATTGCGGGTGATTTTGGCAGTGCCCTGCACCACGATCCAATGTTCAGCGCGGTGATGATGCATTTGCAGCGACAGCACCCCGCCGGGCTTCACCGACAAACGCTTGACCTGAAATCGATCGCCGTTATCGATGCTGTCGTAACTGCCCCAGGGACGGAATACTTCCCGGTGCAGGGCCGACTCACTG
The DNA here is from genome assembly GCA_964657675.1 of uncultured Steroidobacteraceae bacterium. Taxonomy (GTDB): domain Bacteria; phylum Pseudomonadota; class Gammaproteobacteria; order Steroidobacterales; family Steroidobacteraceae; genus Bog-1198. Next base: position 4,115 of record CAZZWE010000050.1, on the reverse strand, counting down.
CGGCCGGACTTACGCATCTTGGCCACCAGATCTTTGACGTCTTGGACCCGATCCTTTGGCGCAACCAACACGGCATCCTTGGTTTCGACGATGATGTGATCGTCCATACCCACGGCCGTGACAAAACGACTGGTGGAATGCACATAGCAATCGTGGGTGTCGTGCACCATCACATCGCCTTGCAGCACATTGCCCTCTTCATCCGCAGGCAACGCATCGAACAAGGACGACCAGGAGCCGACGTCGCTCCAACCCACATCCAAGGGCAACACCAAGGCATCCTTGGTGCGCTCCATGACCGCATAGTCAATCGATTCACTGCGGCACTTGGCAAACTCGGCCTGGTCGATGCGCACGAAATCCAGATCGGTCTTGGCCGCTTTGTACGCCGCAGTCGATGCCGCCAGGATATCCGGCGCAAAGGCCGCGAGTTCCGAGAGGTAGCGCCGCGCCTGGAATACGAACATGCCGCTGTTCCAGTAGTAGTCACCGGAGGCCACGAATTGCTGCGCTACATCGAGAGGCGGCTTCTCGGTGAATTGGGCGACCGGATACACCGGACCCTCGCCCTCGCCGCGACGAATGTAGCCATAGCCGGTCTCAGGCGCGTGCGCGACGATGCCGAAGGTGACCAGCTTGCCTTGCTCGGCATACCCGGCGGCAACGCTGGCGGCTTGCGCGAAGCCTTTGACGTCTCGAATCACATGATCCGCAGGCGCCACCGCCAACACCGCATCCGCGTCGATGGCGAGCGCAGCCAGGGCGGCCAGCGCCACCGCCGGCGCGGTGTTACGGCCGATGGGCTCCAGCAGTATCGCTGCGGGCTTCAGGCCCAGCGCACGAATCTGTTCCGCCACGGTGAAACGGTGGGCTTCGTTGCACACGACGATGGGCGATCGGGCGCCGGGGATCGCCGCAAGACGCGTCGCCGTATCCTGCAGCATGGTGAACTTGCTGGTAAGCGCGAGCAGCTGCTTGGGATACATTTCCCGCGACAGCGGCCACAGACGCGTACCCGCGCCGCCCGAAAGAATCACTGGAATTAGCGTGGCCAATGTCGTTACCCCTTACCGCGACCGATCGCATAATAACTGAAGCCCGCCTTGACCATCTGTGCCGGGTCATACAGATTGCGGCCGTCAAAGATGACCGGCTCGGTCAATGCGTTCTTGATGGCATCGAAGTCCGGACTACGGAATTCGCGCCACTCCGTGACGATGGCCAAGGCATCAGCACCCTCGACGGCTTGATCGGCCGACTTGCAGAGCACGAGGTCATCGCGGGTACCATAAATACGCGCACATTCGCCCATCGCCACCGGATCGTAGGCCCTGACTTTGGCGCCGGCCGCCCACAGGGCTTCCATCAGCACGCGGCTGGCCGCCTCACGCATGTCATCGGTGTTGGGCTTGAAAGCCAGACCCCACACGGCGATGGTTTTGCCGCGCAATTCGCCGAAGTGCTTTTTGATCTTGCCGAACAAAATCTCCTTCTGGCGATTGTTGACGGTTTCGACCGCCGACAGGATGTCAGCGTCGTAACCCACTTCTTTCGCGGACCGCTGTAGCGCCTGAACGTCCTTCGGGAAGCATGAGCCGCCATACCCTACGCCCGGATAAATAAACGCGTAACCGATTCTCGGATCCGAGCCGATGCCGACGCGCACCGACTCGATGTCGGCTCCGAAATACGCCGCCAGATTGGCCAGCTCATTCATGAAGCTGATCTTGGTCGCCAGCATCGCGTTGGCCGCGTACTTGGTTAATTCTGAAGACCGCACATCCATGACAATCATGCGATCTCGATTGCGGATGAAGGGCTCATACACCGCCCGCATCAATTCCTCGGCGCGCTCGCTGTCGGTACCGACAACCACCCGGTCAGGCTTCATGAAGTCGGTGATGGCCGCGCCTTCCTTCAAGAACTCAGGATTGGAGACCACGTCGAACTCAGTGTTCGCGCCCCGGGCCTTCAAGGTGTCGCCAACCGCGGCGCGCACCTTATCGGCGGTGCCTACCGGCACGGTCGACTTGGTGACGACGACTTTGTAGCCGGTCATGTGTTCGCCAATGGTCTTAGCCACCGCCAGCACGTATCTCAGGTCCGCAGAGCCGTCCTCATCGGGCGGGGTGCCCACGGCAATCAATTGCAGCAGGCCATGCGCAACCCCTTCCTTGGCGTCCGTGGTGAATCGCAAACGTCCGGCATCGGCGTTGCGTTTAACGACCTCATCCAATCCAGGTTCATGGATGGGTATCTCACCCTTGCGCAGCATGTCGACCTTGCGGGCGTCGACGTCGACACACAGCACTTGGTTACCGGTATCGGCAAAACATGCACCGGTGACCAGGCCCACGTAACCTGAACCAAAAATCGTAATTTTCATGTGTAATCTTCTGAATTAATAAGAAAAAGTGATACGCGAGTCTGACGGGTATAACACCCTAGTATAGACAAGGCGAGGCTCAAGACGTGTGCGTCACCCAAGGATTGGCGAGCAAGGTGCGCTCCCAGGCAAGGGAGCTTGAAACGATGGCAGACAGATCATCGTACCGGGGCTGCCAACCCAACTCAGTGCGGATGCGCTCCGCGCGCGCCACCAGATAGGCGGGATCGCCGGCGCGGCGTGCTTCTTCACGAATAACCAATGACTTACCGGCAATCTGCTCAACCATCCGCAGTACTTCACGCACCGAATAACCGTGTCCGTAGCCCACGTTCAAAACGTTGGATTTGCCGCCGTTTCGAAGGTAAGCCAAAGCATTGAGGTGCGCCGCCGCAAGATCCTCAATGTGTAGATAGTCGCGCACCCCGGTCCCATCGGGCGTCGGATAATCGCTGCCGAATACGGACACATGGGGACGTTTGCCGACCATGGCTTCGCAGGCCACCTTGGTCAACAAGGTTGCGCCGGGCGTCGCTTGCCCTATCTTCCCTCCTGGATGGGATCCAGCCACGTTAAAGTATCGCAACGCGACATAACGCAAGGGGTTCACGGCAGCCACATCACGCAGCATCCACTCGCTCATCAACTTGGACGTGCCATAGGCATTGATGGGCTGAGTCGGGGACTCCTCACTGGCATAGCCATCCTGCGGCATCCCATACACCGCCGCGGTGGATGAGAACACCACGTGCTTCACTTGGTGTTCAATACAGGCCTGCAACAGATTGCGGGTGGAACAGGTGTTATTGCCGTAGTACTTCAGGGGCAAGGCCACCGACTCAGGGACGATGGTATGGGCGGCAAAATGCATGACGGTGTCGATGCCATGCTCGGCCAGCAGGCGAGAAACCAGGGCGCTGTCGCCGACGTCGCCGACCACTAGTTCCCCGGAGGTGATCGCCTGGCGAAAGCCCTTGCCCAGGTTGTCGATGACGACCACACGTTCGCCCGCTTCGCCGAGCTGACGGACCACATGACTGCCGATGTAACCGGCACCGCCGGTGACTAGAATTGCACCATTTGACAAGATCTATCCCGCGAAAACTCAGTTGGGCCGTGCATTATCCGAAGGCTCGCTGAGTCTAGCAATTCGGCGCGGTTTCAAGCTGGTAACTTTGCGATCATCGACTGGCACGACACTCTGGCGCGCCCACACCAAATCGTGGGCTTGGGGAGCAGGTTTGTACTCCACAACCACCTCGGCCAACAATTGGAGCGCCCTAGGACAGTCAAAGCGGCTCATCGCAATGAGTATTTCATCCAGTTGTAACTGCAATTGATCCCAGGGCATCGAGTGCTCGATCGCACGCAAGATCATCGGATGTTGGGTACCAGTCACATTGTTTCCGATGAGAAGCTCCTCGAAAAGCTTTTCCGCAGGACGAAGGCCGGTGTAAAGAATCTCAATATCGCCTTCGGGATGCTGCTCATCGCGCACCGTTAGACCCATCAGATGGACCATGCGCCTAGCGAGATCGCAAATCTTGACGGGTTTGCCCATATCGAGGACAAAAACGTCGCCTCCCTCGGCCATGGATCCCGCCTGAATGACCAATTGCGCGGCTTCCGGAATGGTCATGAAGTAACGAATCACCTCAGGATGGGTAACCGTAATGGGACCGCCGGCCTTTATCTGTTCGTTGAACAAAGGCACGACCGATCCCGATGA
>CAZZWE010000049.1:0-27434 GCA_964657675.1 uncultured Steroidobacteraceae bacterium | reverse complement strand
GGCGATATTGAAAGGAACGCCGAGCAGCGCATCGGCGCTGCGCTGATATAATTGACAGGAGAGGCGGCCATCCGCCACGTAGAACTGAAACAGCGCGTGACAGGGCAAGAGCGCCATTTGGTCCAACTCGCCCACGTTCCAAGCACTGACCAAAATGCGGCGAGAATTCGGATTGGTTTTGAGCTGCTGAACGACTTGCGACAGCTGATCGATATGCCGGCCATCGGCGGTCGGCCAACTGCGCCACTGCTTGCCGTACACCGGGCCTAAATTGCCCTGCGCATCGGCCCACTCGTCCCATATGCTGACGTCGTGATCCTTCAAGTATTGGATGTTGGTTTCGCCTTTGAGAAACCACAACAGCTCGTAAATGATGGAGCGCAGGTGCAGCTTTTTGGTGGTCACCAGCGGAAAGCCGTCGTTTAAGTCGAAGCGCATCTGATAGCCGAACACACTCAAAGTGCCGGTGCCGGTGCGATCATCCTTGCGAGCCCCCTGCGTACGGATATGCCGCAGGAAATCCAGATACTGCCGCATTTAGACCTGCGCCGGGACCAGGTTGCCCGACGGCGTGCGGCTGCGGTAGGCGTACACCATCAGGCCGATACCAATGAATATCATCGGGGTTGTCAGCAGCATGCCCATGGTGAGCCAGCCGCCAGCCAGGTAGCCGATGTTGGCGTCGGGTAAGCGTACCCATTCCACCACGAAGCGGCCGCAGCCATACATGATGAAAAACAAACCGGTCGGCGCCAAACGTGGCCGCGGCTTCAAAGTAAACCACCACACCACCAGGAACAGGAGCAGCCCTTCCAGGCCAGCCTCATAGAGCTGGGAGGGGTGGCGCACCAGGGTCTCGCCGTTGGCATCCTTGACTAGAAAGCCCCAGGGCAAGTCGGTCTGCCTGCCCCACAATTCTCCGTTGATGAAATTTCCGATTCGGCCCGTCATCAAGCCAATGCCAGGCAGCGGGGCGAGAAAGTCGCAGACATCGGCCAAATTCTTGTTCTTGACGCGGGCGAAAATGACGCCAGCCAGAAACACCCCGGTGATACCGCCGTGAAAGGACATGCCGCCGTCCCAGATGCGAAAGATATTGAGCCAGCTTTCGGCAATCACATCGTGACCGTAGACCAGACACCAGCCCAACCGCCCACCAATGATGACGCCCATGGCGCTGTAAAAAATCAAATCATCGACATCCAGTCCGCTCCAGGTCGAGCCAGGACGCTTGGCGCGCGAGCGGGCCAAGGCCCACCCACCGACGAAGCCGATCAGGTACATGATGCCGTACCAATGCACTTGGATGGGCCCATGGCCGAAGAACGGGCCAATGGAAAAGGCGACTGGATTGATGTGCGGGTAAACCAACATGCGCGCTACTTTAAACTGTCATTGACCCGACAGAAATAGGCTTTCAGATATCGGGTTTCGGGAATGGCCGGATGCACCGGATGATCGGGGGCCTGGCCGCCCTCTTGCAGGATTTGCAACTGCTTGTCGGCGCCGCGCGCCGCTTTGGCGATGGCGTCCTGCAAATCCTCTGCGCTGACGTGAAACGAGCAGGAACAAGAGATTAGGATTCCATCCGAGCGCAGCAAACTCATGGCCAACTGGTTGAGCCGCTTGTAGGCGGCCAACGCCTTGGGCAGATCCTTGCGGCGTTTCGCAAAGGCCGGCGGGTCGACGATGACCAGATCGAATTGCTCATGCTGCTTGGCCATCGCTTCCAGCACATCGAAGGCGTCGCCCTTGTGCGTCAACAGCTTCAGACCATTGAGCGCGGCATTCTGCGCCGCAAACTGCAGCGCGCCGGCAGAACTATCCACGCAGATCACCTCGCCTGCGCCGGCCCGGGCCGCGTGCACGCCCCACCCGCCCACATAGCTGAACACATCCAGGACGCGCGCGCCTTTACGCACATAGGCGCCCAACGCCCGGCGATTCGACGCCTGATCGTAAAACCAACCGGTCTTCTGGCCCTCCGCAAACGGCACGTTGAACTGCAGCCCGTCCTCGATGACGCGGCCTTGCGTGTCGAAACTGCCCGTGGCCGCCTCCACATAGCTCGGCAAGCCCTCCATCTCGCGCGCCGAGCTGTCGTTCTTGAAAAGCACCGCTTCACTTTTCAAGACCTCGCTCAAGGCCTGCAATAGTGTCGGCTTCAACGCCTCCATGCCGGCAGTGCCGATCTGCACCACACAGGCCGTGCCATAGCGGTCAATGACCAACCCCGGCAGACCGTCGGACTCGCCGTACACCAGGCGGTAATAGGGCTTGGAATAAAACCGTTCGCGCATGGCGAGCGCCGCCCGTAGCCGACCTGAGAACCAAGCGGTATCCGGAAACTTCCAGGTCTCGAGCAGACGCGCGCAGATCAGAGAATTCGGATTGACGTAGGCCAGACCCAACGCGCGGTCATTGTGCGCGAGTACGCGCACCAGTTCGCCGGCTTTGAGCTTGGTCAGCGGCGTCTGCTGCGTGTCGACTTCGTTGCTGAAGATCCAAAGGTGCCCGGCATTGAGGCGGCGATCTTCATTACGTTTCAAGCGCAGCGTGGGCAGTTGCGCCACTGGGCTGACATCGGACATAGGAGGTACTTCAGCTAGAATGCGCGCATTCTAACCGACAAGAGCCCAGTGCATGCAGCGCAATCGCCTCGCCGCAGAGACCAGTCCCTATCTGCTGCAGCACGCCGATAATCCGGTTGATTGGTACCCCTGGGGCGAGGACGCCTTGAACCGCGCGCGCGCCGAACACAAGCCCATTTTGCTGTCGATCGGCTATTCAGCCTGCCATTGGTGTCATGTGATGGCACATGAATCCTTCGAGGATCCACAAACCGCCGCACTGATGAATGAGCTGTTCATCAACATCAAAGTGGACCGCGAAGAACGCCCGGACCTCGACAAGATCTACCAGACCGCACAGCAAATGATTACGCAGGGGTCCGGCGGCTGGCCGCTCACCATGTTCCTGACGCCCGATGAGCAACAGCCGTTCTTCGGCGGCACTTATTTTCCGAAAGCCGCAGGCCATGGAATGCCCGCGTTCACTGAACTGCTGCAGCGGGTGGCGCAATACCATCGGGAGCACGGCGAGGCAATTGCCGCCCAAAACCAGCAGCTGCAACAGGCATTCGCGGCGCTGTCGCCGGCGCCCGCCGCCGCGGAACTCGCGATCAGCAAAGAGCCGCTGCGCACCGGTCGCGCCGCGTTGGAGCGCAGCTTCGATGATGTGGCCGGCGGCTTCACGCGCGCGCCTAAATTCCCGCATGCCAGCAGCATCGAGCGCTGCCTGCGCCAGTGGCACGCGACGTCAAGCGCCACGCAGCCGGACCTCAAGGCCCTGTATATGGCGACTCTTACGCTCACGCGCATGGCGGAAGGCGGCATCTACGATCAGTTGGGCGGCGGCTTCTCGCGCTACTCGGTCGATGCGCTGTGGATGATTCCGCATTTTGAAAAAATGTTGTACGACAATGGCCTGCTATTGTGCGAATACGCACGCGCGGCGCTCGCCACCGGCGATCCCTTGTATGCGCGAGTGGCCGCGCAGACCGCGGAATGGATGCTGCGCGACATGCGCTCGCCCGAGGGCGGCTTCTATTCCAGCCTCGATGCCGACTCGGAGCACCACGAGGGCAAGTTCTATGTGTGGACGCCGCTGGAAGTGCAATCGCTGCTGACGGAATCCGAATACGCCGTATTCTCGCGCCGCTTCGGTCTGAACCGCCCGGCCAATTTCGAAGGTCAGTGGCATTTACACGCCTTCGAACCGCTCGAGGACATCGCCGCCTCCCGCGGCGAATCGCCGCAAGTGGCACAGACGCTGATTGATTCGGCGCGCGCTAAATTATTGCAGGCTCGAAATTTAAGAATATGGCCCGCACGCGATGAAAAAATCCTGACCTCGTGGAACGCGCTCGCCATCAAAGGTCTGGCGATTGCCGCGCGTGTCCTGAACCGCAACGATTTTGCCGATGCGGCCACGGCGGCGGTGGATTTCATTCGCCACCACCTGTGGCGCGAAGGCCGGCTGCTCGCGACCTCCAAGGACGGCCGCGCACATCTGCCGGCGTATCTGGATGACTATGCGTTTTTGTTGGACGCGCTATTGGAATTGCTGCAGACCCGCTGGCGCAGCCGTGATCTGCAATTCGCGCTGCAACTGATCGAAGTCTTGCTGGCGCATTTCGAAGATTCGCAAAGCGGCGGCTTTTTCTTCACCGCCAAGGATCACGAAGCGCTGATCCATCGCAGCAAGACCTTTGGCGACGAGTCGGTGTCCTCGGGCAACGCCATTGCCGCCAGCGCGCTGGCGCGCATGGGGTTCTTGCTGGCCGAGCCGCGTTACTTGACCGCCGCAGAGCGCACCTTGCGGGCGGCATGGATGCACATCGAGGAATACCCGCAGGCCCACATGAGCTTCTTGAATGCCTTGGAAGATTTTTCCGCCTCGATGCAGATCCTCATCATCCGCGCCGACGCTGTCACGGCGCAGCAGTGGGCGGATCAACTCAAGGTACTGTATGCGCCGCTGCGCATGATGCTGGCCATTCCTGCGGACGCGAAGGACCTGCCGCCCTCGCTGAGCGAGAAACGCGCACTGGACGCACCCGTGGCCTACCTCTGCCAAGGAATGACGTGCTCAGCGCCGATGCAAGACCTGCACGAGGTGTCGCGGCAGCTGACGCTGCGCATCGACTCATAAGATCTTATCCCAGGCTCGCCAGGGCTTGTTGCAGACGCGTTCTCAACAGGCCATGCACGTTTTCCGAATACAGCGGCGCGGCGTTCCAATCCAAGCCCCAGGGCTGCAGAGTGCGGGTGGCCTCGGGTTCCTGGGCACTGCGCGGAAAAACATGCGCATGCAAGGCCGGCTCTACGTTGCCGTAAATGGCGTAGTTGATGCGCACGGCGCCGGTGAGTTCAAGGAGCACGTCGCCCACGCTGCTCATATCGGCCAAGAACTGAGCGCGCGCCGCACCGCTCAGCGCATTGAGGTCCGGCACCACCGGATCGGGCAACAACAGGCAGTAGCCGGTGAACACTTGCCGCTCGCCCATGATCACCCAACCGGAGCGCAGTCTGGCCACCGCAGCGGCAAGGCTGCCCGCACGGCAGCCCTCGACCAGCGTGTGAATCATCGTGGGCGCCACCCTTAGCGGGCCTTGGCCACAGTGGCAGCGTCGAGCGGCGGCGCATCATTGCCGAAGTGCGAACGCACATAGGTCAACAAGGCGGCCGCATCGGGGTCCTTCATCCAGCCGAACAACAGCATCTGCGTCGAATAGCGTCCCGGCGGCATCGTCGGCGGACGTTTGCCGCTCAACACCCACTGCGCCAATTGCACCGGATCGCCTTGCACCACCGGCGATCCGGCCAGCGGCGGATACACCGAGGGTACGCCGGCGCCATCCTCGCGATGACAGGGGACGCAGTTTTGGCTGTAGAGCCGTGCGCCGAGATCAGCCGGCAAAAGACTCTGCGGCGCGGTTTCCGAATTTCCGCAACCGGCTAGCAGCAGAGCGGCGGCGAAGGCGCACGCCTTCAGCCGCGCCACGTGCGAAACGCTCCGGTGTCCAGGTGGACGAAATTCGAGGCGCGGTAATACCCCACTCCGCCGCGCTTCAGCTCCAACGCCGATGCCGCCAACGTGGCGCAGTCGACGCCATCGATGCGCACATCGATGGCACGCCCCTGCATGTGCAAACTGTGCTCGGCCACGCCGCTGCTCTTCTCGTGCAACTTCTGATTGGTTTCCGGCGAACGGTAACCGGAGATCACATGGAAGGCGGGTTTCGATCCCACCTTGGCGGCGACGTCTAGAAGATAGTCCATCAACTTAGGATCCATCGAGTGCTGCTCGCCGTTGCGAAAATCGCGCAGCAGTTTCTCGATTTGGCCAAGGGCATCCGGCAGGTATTCGCCATCGCGAAAATAGTCCAGGTCCAGATGCTCGCCCGTGTGCAGGTTGGTGAACGCGATATGCCTTACATCAGGCTCCGCCGCCGCCACTTTCGTGGACCAGCCGACCAGCGACACCCCGGCGAGCGAGGCGCCTGCGAGCGAAACGCCGTGTTGCACCAGCGTGCGCCGGCTCAAACGCATCAGACATCATCCCGCAGCAGTCGGCCGCGATCGAGGCCCAGCACCGTGGCGCGGGGGAAAAAATTGAACTCCGAGGCCGATGCCCAGGTGTACGCACCCATCACCCGTCCGACAATCAGATCGCCGATATCGAGCTTGGGCAACTGCAGTTGTTCTTTGATCACATCGATGCTGTCACAGGTGGGGCCGGCCAGCACCGAGGGAAAGGTTGGGCCATCAGCGACCAGGGCTTCGACCGGATAGTGCGCATGGTCGTACATCTGGCCGCTGTAGCTGCCATACAGCCCATCGTCCAGGTAGTACCACCATTGGCCATCGCGCAGTGCTCGACCCATCACCGAGGACACGGCGATCGCGGCAGGCGCCGAGATGTAACGGCCGGGTTCGGCAATCACGCGCACGCCAGACGGCAAAGCCGCCAGTGCCGCACGGATCGGTGCACAAAATTCCTCGATCGGCAGGCTGCGATTCAAGTAGTCGACCGGATACCCCCCACCAATATCCAAGATAGTGGCCTCATGCCCGCTGTTCATCGCGTCCTGCAGCAAACCCTTGCAGACCTCGATGGCATGCACTGTCATGCTCGAATCCGCCGCTTGCGATCCCACGTGAAAGGACAATCCGTCGATTTTGATGTGCAGCTCGGCGGCCAGCTTCAGCAAATCTCTGACCGCTTCGGGATCACAGCCAAATTTGCGCGACAGATCGACCACGGCGCCGGGACTGCGAAACGACACGCGAATCAACAGCGAGCAGCGCGAACGAAATTTGACGAACTTGCGCAACTCGTCCGGGTTATCGACCACGAAACGGCTGACGCCGAAGGTGAGCGCGGTACGGATGTCGCTGTCGCGTTTGATCGGATGGGTGTGAATGCAGCGCTTGGCATCAATCCCTAAGCGTCGCACCAACTCGACCTCGCCATTGGTGGCCAGGTCGAAAAACGCGCCTTCCTCGTTCAAGGTTCGAATCACCGCGGCGTGCGGCAGCGGCTTCAAAGCGTAGTGCAGATCGACGCCCGGCAGCGCCGCCGCCAGACGCCGGTACTGCTGGCGCACGCGTTCGGCATCAATGATGAACAGCGGCGAACCGTAACGCGATACCAGATGCTCGACCGCCGCGCGCGAGAAAGGGTCCAGGGCCGGGTCAAGCTCTACAGGCTCATCGGCATGAGATCGCGGCGTACTGGACATCAGCTGACGCTCAACTCCAACGAGTCGCCGCCCATGCCGCTGGCGCGCTGCAGCCGATCGAGAATGGCAGCCCAACGTTCATCAGGCGGCAGGCTTTGGACGAATATCCGTACACAGCCGGTGCGATCCAGGGTGCGCAGATGGTTGTACAAGTTATGCGCGTAGGCTTCCGGTTTCTTCCCGGCGTTGATCCAGGTCATGTGTCGCTGGGTTTGCAGCGGCGGCCGCATGGCCAGCACCGCGACTTTTTCCTCGCGCGCAACGATCTCGCCGGCGCGAACTTCCAAGTCGTCGGAGGCCACGATTTCCAACGGCGTTGAGGGTGCATAGTGGACTTGGCGATCGCCGGGCGCCCGCGGCACGGGACCACCGGCGGCGAGAGGGCCCACCACCTGCTCGAGTTGAGACCGGGTGATGAAGCCGGGCCGCAGCAAGCGGGCCTCGTTGTCCAAGCACGAGACGATGGTCGACTCCAGGCCGATCGGCGAATCACCGCCGTCCAAAATGACTTGGACGGCATCGCCCAGTTCGTCCCGTACATGCTCGGGCTTGGTCGGGCTCAAGCGGCCGTAGCGATTCGCCGACGGTGCGGCAATCCCGCCGCCGAAGGCATTTAACAGTTGTTGGGCCATGGGATGCGAGGGTATCCGAATCCCAATGCTGCTCTGGCCACCCGTGACGATGTCATTCACGTTGTCCGCCTTCGGCAGGATCAGCGTGAGGGGACCGGGCCAAAACTTAGCCGCCAACGCCTCGGCCACCGCGGGTACCTCGGACACCCAGCGATGCAAATACTTCGGATCGTCCAGATGGACGATCACCGGATGGTCCGCAGGCCGTCCTTTGACCTCGAAGATCTTACGCACGGCCGCGGGATTGGATGCGTTTGCGCCGAGGCCGTACACGGTCTCGGTCGGAAACACCACCAACTCGCCGGCACGCAGGGCCTCGACGGCTTGTTCGATTTCAGTCTGTGTCGCTCTTACCACGCCGCCATGATATCAAGACTGCGATGTGAACAAAGCGCGCTTCGCGAAGGATCGCGCCGCTAATGATGCCAACTGAAGTTTTTTGTCTAAAAGCGTGAAGTCACTGCTTTGTCGCGGGAAGGATACATTGTAGGAAGGCCAAGTTGAGCCAGCGGTCGAACTTGAATCCCACTTCGTGGAACAGTCCTACGCGAGTGAACCCCAGGCTCTCGTGTAAATGAATGGACGCCGCATTATCGGCGTCAATGCCGGCAATCATCACATGCTTTCCCATCGCAGCGGCGCGGACTTTCAGTTGCCGCAGCAACGCGCGGCCCACGCCCTGGCCGCGACGGTCGCGGCGCACGTGAATGCTGTGCTCCACGCTGTGCCGGTAACAGGGCCAGGCGCGAAATTCGCCAAAGCTGCCGAAGCCGATCACCCCGGACGCATCGCGTGCCACGATGAACGGAAAACCGCTGCCGTGCTTGGCCGCGAACCATGCCGCGCCGCGTTCGCCGGTGAACTCGACGTCGGAGAACACCGCCGTGGAGGTGCGGATCACCTCATTGTAAATGGCCAATATTTCCGCCACATCCGCATAGCCAGCGTCGGTGATCATGCCTAATCGAGAAACGCCGGCGGCTTGGGCAGCGCCTGATAATCCTTCACGTCGTGTTGCACGATCAGGCGCCCCTTGGTGTTTTTGAGGATGGTGTCGATCCGCGCCATGGAGGCCAGCGTGTCGGCGCGGCTGACATTGAAAACCGGCACGCGCTTCGCATCGACGCTGGCACGCAGATGCCACAAATCGCCGGATAAAATCACGGTGCCGCTCTTGGCGAGTTTAAGTTTCAGCACCTGGTGGCCGGGCGTGTGACCCGGAGCGCGCAAAATCATCACGCTGCCATCGCCGAACACATCGTAGTCGCCGTCGATGGATTCCGTTTTGGCCGCCTTGACCCCGCTCCACGTGTCCGGCAGCACGCCGCCTGGCGGCGGCAACACCGAACTGGCGGCCAGCTCCGTACTATTCATGATCCAAGTGGCATCGGGAAATTCATTGGCATTGCCGGTGTGATCCCAGTGCAGATGGGAAAACGCAATGTAGCGGATGTCCTTAGGGGTCAGCGACAGCGCCTTGAGCTGTGCCGGCAGGGTTACCGCCACGGTGGCATGCACCCCGGGCGCGACGTCGGCACCCCCCGCGGTGGCCGCAAAGTGATCGCCCAAGCCCAAATCCCAGATCAAATCGCCCTTCGGATGCCTGATCAGGAAGCAGGGCACCGCCACTTCACCGGATTGGCCGTCGTAGTCGCCGGTATCGGAAAATCCGCCCATGTCTTTGAACGTGGCCACACCGCAATCCAGGACGTACAGGCGCACCGGCGCGGCCGCAGCGAGGCAATTCGCCGCCAACAGGAGCGCTGGTGCCAGAATAAGCCACTTCTTTTTAGGCATGAGACGTCCCTCCCTAGAGTCCTATACTATTCGAAACCCATGAGCGACAAAAAGTCACATTCGCATTCGCACGAAAAGACCATCAACCCGCTGGAGCAGCGCGTACGCGATTTAGAAGCGGTGCTGACGCAGAAAGGCTTCGTCGAGCCGGCTGCGATTGACGCGCTGATTGACACCTACGAATCGAAAATCGGTCCGCGCAATGGCGCCATGGTGGTGGCACGTGCCTGGATCGATGCGGATTTCCGGCGCCGCTTGATGCGCGATGCGACCGCGGCCATTGCCACTTTAGGCTTCACCGGGCGCCAAGGTGAACACATGGTGGCGGTCGAGAATACGCCCGACTTGCACAACTTGGTGGTATGCACCCTGTGCAGTTGCTATCCCTGGGCCGTGTTGGGATTACCGCCCACCTGGTACAAGAGCGCGCCGTATCGTTCCCGCGCAGTCAAAGACCCCCGCGGCATCTTGAACGACTTTGGGGTACATCTGCCGCAATCGACCCGCATCCGCGTGTGGGATTCCACCGCTGAAGTGCGCTATCTGGTGATCCCGCGCCGCCCTTCCAATTCCGAACATATGAACGAGGAACAACTCGCCAACCTGGTGACGCGTGACTCCATGATCGGGGTTGGATTGCCGCGTCCGGTACCGCCATGAGTTACCTCTCGCATGCAGACCTCGGCGGCGTCGCGGACTCGCGCCGCATCACGCCGGAACCTGAAAACGAACTATTCCACGAGGCGTGGGAACCCCGCGTACTGGGCTTGGTGTTGGCGATGAATGCCGTCGGCTTGTGGAACATCGACATGAATCGCTCGGCGCGCGAAACACTGCCCAACTATGGGCAGTTGAGTTACTACGAGATCTGGCTCGAGGCATTGGAGAAGAATTTACGCCGCACCGGGGTGCTCACCGAGAACCCGCCGCCGGCGCCACGCGTGTTGCATGCCGCCCAAGTAGCGCAGGTGTTGGCGCACGGCTCGCCGTATTCTCGCGAGGCCACCCGGCCCGCGCTATTCGAAGTGGGCCAGCCTGTGCGCACCCGCGCCGAAAAAGCCAATCATCACACCCGCTTGCCCGCCTATGCGCGCGACAAGCAAGGGGTCATCGAGCGTATCCATGGGGTCCATGTATTTGCCGACTCGAATGCGCAAGGGTTGGGCGAATCACCGCAGTGGTTGTATACGGTGACCTTCGAGGGCAGCGAACTGTGGGGCGAGTCATCCGGCAGCGCTGTGTCGATCGACGCCTGGGAACCCTATCTCTTGGCGGCATGATGAGCTCCATCCTCGACACGCCGGGCCTTCCGAAGCGCGCCAATGCCCCCGTATTCAATGAACCGTGGGAAGCCCGTGCCTTCGCCATCACGTTGAAACTGCAGGAACGCGGACTTTTTACCGGGTCTGAATGGAGCGCCGCGCTGGCGCAAGAGATCGAGCTGGCACAACTACGCGGCGATCAGGACTTGGGCGACACCTATTACATTCACTGGCTGCGCGCTCTGGAAACGTTGTTGGCGCAGCGCAATATTACTGCGCCGCGTCCTTAGGCAGGGTGGCCGCCGCCTCCGGCGGATCGAGCGCGGTGCGCACCCAGCTGCCGTCCTTTTGACGCTTCAGTTCGTAAGCGGGCCAATAATGTTTGTCCAACTTCAGCGTAATCACATCGGTCTGCCCGTTCCAGCTGACGGTCTTCAAACGCAGTGATGCTCGGTCCGCCTTGCCGCTGACCGCTTTGATGAAGGCGTCCAAATCGGGCGTCGGCTGCCCGTCGACTTCGGTGATGCGTCGGCCTGCATACAGGCCGTAGTGGGTCGCCGGCGAGCCGTAAAAGAAGAAAGACACAAACACACCATCCGGTGCAATGCCGCGCTGCGCCGCCATCGCACGATGCGGCGCCTGCAGGGTCGCGCCAGCCCAGATCACGATCCGGTCGATATCCGATCCATTGAGCGCCACCGTCTTCAAGGACAGCGTCTTCTCGGCGCCATCGCGCCATACGGTGACGCTCACCGTCGGGTTTTGCACCACGGCTTTCTCGACTTCCCGGAAGCGATTCACCACCTTACCGTTGATCGCCAGCAACAGATCACCGGGCTCGAGCAACTCCGCCGCGGGCGAACCCGCGACCAGCCGGTCGATGCCCAATACCTGCCGATGCAATGGATCATGATCTTCGAACTTGCGCACCCACGCATCGGGCAATCCCAACTCGCGCGCGCCGGCCAGCGACTGCACCGTGAATTCCGCTTCGAATGAGTACAGCGGTCGGCCGTTGGCGACCACGTCGATCATTTCCGATACCAGGTCCGCGGGAATGCCGCGATTGACCTGCTCTAATTCGCGTTGTGATTCGAACGCGAAACTCGACCACAGCGCCAGTACCTCGCCCTTTTCGTTGCTGAGCACGCCGTCAAAATCGCTGGGGGGATTGATCAAACTGATGGCTTCGAGATTGCTGTCGCGGAAGCGCAAGGTGCGCGACAACGGGAATGACACCACATCCACGCTGGAGATCTGGGTTTTCTGCGACAAAATTTTCGAGTCGCCGCGCTCTCCCACCACCCATACGTCATCGCCGGCACTCAAATTACGCGTCACCAAGGTCGCGGCCCGCACCGGTGTGTTGCCAATGGATTTCGGATCGTAGGACACGAGCGCCAGGTTATGCAGCGGGTGAATGAACACCACCTTGCCGGGCACTTCCACCGACCCTGCGAACGTGATGCGCACATCGCCCATCGCCACCGGCACCGTGTTGCGGTCCAACGCCACCAAGCCGCGGGCTGCATCGACGATGACGCCGGTGCCGTGATAATTCTTCTCGGTCACGCCGGACACCGAGTAAGGCATGTCGAAATTCACCATGACCAACGACGGCGCCAACTTGTCGATCCGCGGATCGCCGGTCTTGGCGAACTGCGTCGAGGCCGCGGTAGGGGTAGAGGCAGCGGGGCCCGCGGCGATGGCCACACAGGGCCAGGTGCCGAGATTGTCGTCGCGCTTGCATTCGCGAGCGGGGAACCAGCGGCGATCCATTCGAATGACCTTCAATTGCACCGCACGTGGATCCTCGAGCGTCACATAGCGAACGGCCGCCTTGGCGCCGTCACTCAATTCCGCCAGCGCTGCGGCGAAGTCGGCCAAATTGTCGACTTTCTTGCCATTGAAGGAACTGATCAGCGCGGCGTGGGGAATGCCGGCGCTGCCAAACACATAACCGGGGTTGGCCACATACACGCCCTTGATGGGCACGTTGAAATGACGCGCTTGTTGATACGACAGCGTGTGCACCACGGCCTCGCCGAATTCGATGTATTCATCGGCCGTGATGGCGTGCAAGGACTGTACCTGCAAGTCATGGCTGACGCTCTCGCGGCCGCGCTGCACCTCGACATTCACCTTGTCACCGACGTGGGTATCGAGCACGTCCTCGAGCGCGAAAAACTCCGGCGTTGGCTTGCCGTCAACGCTCACCAATATGTCGCCGGGCGACAGCACGCCGTCCGAATTGGATCCGGGCTGCACCTCCTCGACCACCAGCATGCCGGTGAGCTTGGGGTAAGCGCCGCGAATCTTCTCTTCGGTGGCGGGGTTGAGTCCCAGACGGCGCAGTTCATCGAACGGCGTGTACTTGAACACGGTCTCGAGCGTGCCGCGCGGCGGTGTCTTGCCGGCCTCCAGATACTTGAGCGCACGCACCACGGCATTGAGCGGCAGATAAAAGCTCGACTGTGAATTGGAAGCGCCGCCGGCATTGAGCGCCACCACGCGGCCTTCGATATCGATCACCGGCGAACCCGATGAGCCGCCGGAAGTCCCTGAGGCGGCCTGAAAGTAAAACGTGTTGAAATCGTTGTACTTGCCGTAGCCGTACTCCGGCGCTTCGCGATCCAGGCGCGCGAGTGTGCCAGCCAAAATCGACAACTGCTCGCCGGCATCGTTGCCGACCACGCGGATTTCGCGGCCGATCACCGCGCCCTGCGGATACAGCGGCAGCTCCGCCGGCTTGATGAATTTCAATTTCGCCGGGTCGTAGTGATAGATGCCAAAGTCATGCACCGGATCGCGATACACGGGAAACAGCTGAACCTCTTCTCGATTCAAAAAGATCGCCTGGGCTGTCACCGGACCCGGCGTCACCACGTGACGGTTGGTCAAGATGAGTCCGCGCTTTGCATCGATGACAAAGCCGGTGGCCTGCGCCGTGGTGTTCCACTCGGTGTCGAAGGCCCGCGTGCTGTCGATCTGGATGGTCACCACGCCGGTCGCGATGCGCTCCAATGTCTGCGCCCAATTGGCGGGCGTGCTCGGAATGCCCGCTGCCGAAACCGCATGCGCCGCAGCGCCGCGCGTGGGCGCCGGCGTGGCAATCGCCGGGCCTGCGGATAGTGCAAATAAAGACAACAGCAGCAAAGTGCGAATCATGCCGATCCTAGGGTTAAATGGGTGAGTGCCCGTGATCGGACAAGATCAACAGCCAGACGGTTCCTAACAGGACGAAACTGAGCAGCACGGCCGCCGATCCCATGTCCTTGGCCATGCCGGCTAAATGATGACGTTCGGCGCCATGGCGATCCACGACCGCCTCGACTGCGCTATTGAGAAATTCCACCACCAAGATGAGCAGCATCGGCAGTATCAGCAGCGCCCGCTCGACGCCCGTGCGTCCCAAGTAAATCCCGGCCGGGATGACCACCACGGACAGCGCGATTTCTTGTCGGAAGGCGGCCTCTTCCCGCCAGGCAAATCGAAAGCCCTGAAAAGAATAGCCGAACGATCGTATGAGACGCGTGATTCCGGTCGGTTTATGTCGTTCGGTCATTCAAGCTGCGGGCTTCCATGCAAGGTCCAGTTGTTTCGCGGCGCGCACATCATCAAGGCGACGAACGGGCATTGTATGCGGCGCGGCGGTTAGTTTCTGTGGATCTTGCTGCATTTCGCTGCGAATGTCGCCCAGCGCGTCACAAAACCGATCCAGGTCTTCTTTCGCTTCGGTCTCGGTGGGCTCGATCAACAGGCATTCGGGCACGAGCAATGGAAAATACGTGGTCGGTGCGTGAAACCCATAATCGAGCAGCCGCTTCGCAACATCCATCGCGGTGACCTCAAACTGCTTGTTTTCCTGCTTCAACGTCACGATGAATTCGTGGCTGGCGCGGCGCTGCGGATACGCGGCTTCATAGCCCAGCGCCTGCAGACGCTTCAGCAGATAATTGGCATTCAACGCCGCAAACTCCGCCACCCGCACCATTCCCTGGCCGCCGAGCAGCCGCATGTAGATATAGGCACGCAGGTTGACGCCGGCATTTCCCATGAAGCCCGACAAGCGGCCGATGGATTGCGGCAGATCGCGCTCGGTCAGATAACGATAGCGTGATCCCTCTTTGCCGACGACGGGCACCGGCAAAAACGGCCGCAGCCGTGCGCTCACCCCCACCGCACCCGATCCCGGACCCCCACCGCCATGCGGCGTAGAGAAGGTCTTGTGCAGGTTCATGTGAATCACATCGAAGCCCATGTCTCCGGGTCGGACCTTACCCAAGATGGCGTTCAAGTTCGCGCCGTCGTAATACAGCAGTCCGCCGGACTCATGGATGATGCGGGCGATCTCCACGATCTTCTGTTCGAACACTCCTAAAGTGGACGGGTTGGTGAGCATGATGGCCGCGGTGGCGGGGCCCACTGCCGCCTTCAGCGCATCCAAATCGACGTTGCCATCGGCATCGCAAGGTATCTCTCTCACCGTATAACCGCACATGGTGGCGGTGGCGGGATTGGTGCCATGCGCCGCCTGCGGCACGATGACTTCGGTGCGTGCCGCATCGTTGCGTGCCCGGTGGTAGGCGCGAATCATCGCGACACCGGCAAATTCGCCTTGCGCGCCCGCCATCGGCGTCAAGCTCACTGCCTGCATGCCGGTGATCTCCTGCAGCATCTCTTGCAGCTCCCACATGCAGGCTAAAAAGCCCTGCGGTTCGGGCCCCAACGGATGTCGGCCCAAAAACTCGGGCAGCATGGCGTAGCTGTTGCAGGCTTTTGGGTTGTACTTCATGGTGCACGACCCCAACGGATAGAAATGCGTGTCGATGGAGAAATTCATTTGCGACAACCGCGTGAAATGCCGCACGGCCTGCAGTTCTGACACCTGCGGCAGCGCCGGCGGCACGGCGCGGCGCAAATGCGCAGGAATGGACGCAGACCCGGGTGCCGTCGGTGGAAACTGTGTCACGGCACCACGCCCCGGCTTGCTCAACTCGAATATCAAGGGCTCGCGCGCTGAAAGATTCGTACTCATCGTTAGTTCCTCGTTTAGGCCGCCGCACGCGATGCCATCAGGGCAGTGCTCAGCGCCGCGCCATACGCATCGATGTCCGCGGCGGTTTTGGTTTCTGTGGCGCATACCAACAGCGCCGGCCCCAATTCCGGATGGCGCTCGCTCAAGTCGAGACCTCCTAGAATTCCGCGGCGGGCCATCTCTGCCAGCACCTGCGATGCGGGACGATCGAGCAACAGCACCGCCTCGTGAAAATGCGGCGCGCTGAAGGCGCGCTTCACGCCGGCGATCCGGGCGGCCGCGGCCACGAGATCCGCGGTGCGCTGTAGACTGGTCTGCGCCACCGCGGCAAGGCCTGCGGGCCCCAGCAGGCTCATGTAAATGGTGGCCGCGGTCACCATCAAACCCTGATTGGTGCAAATATTGGACGTGGCCTTGCTGCGCCTGATGTGCTGTTCGCGCGCTTGCAGCGTCAGGCTGAACCCGGGGCGGCCATCGGCATCCAATGTCCTGCCGACGATGCGGCCCGGCATCTGACGCACATACTGCATGCGCGTTGCCATGAAGCCGAAGTAAGGTCCGCCGCAGGCGAGCGGCACTCCGAGCGCTTGGCCCTCGCCGCAGACAATATCGGCACCCTGCCTTCCTTCGCTGCCCCACTCCCCCGGCGGCTTGAGAACCGCCAGCGAGGTGGGATTCACAACCGCGATGACCAGCATCTTGTTTCGATGGGCCCAATCATTGAGCACATCCACCTCTTCCAAGTTGCCGAAAAAATTCGGCTGCTGCACAACCAGTGCGGTGAAGTCCTGCCCCTCGTAAGCGTTGAGCGCTTCGAGCAGCGTGGTGCCGGTGGCACGGTCGTAGTCCACGCTTTGAAAGCTGATGTCCTGGTTACCGGCAATTGCCGCGGCCACTTGAGCATAGACGCTGTTCACCGCGCGCGGCATCAGGATGCGGCGTGAACTCGAGCTGCGATTCGCGCGCACCGCCATCAGGCAGGCTTCGGCCAGCGCCGAGGCGCCGTCATACAGCGAGGCATTCGACACCTCCATGCCGGTCAAGGCGCACATCATGGATTGGTATTCGTAAATCAGCTGCAACGTGCCCTGACTGGCCTCCGCTTGATACGGCGTGTAGGCCGAATAGAACTCACCGCGGGTGGTGATGGCCCAGACCGGTGCGGGGATGTGGTGCTCGTAGGCGCCGGCACCGATGAAGTTCATCGGCCGCCCATCGAGGGCCGCCCGATCGCTCATCAGGCGGCCGATCTCCATCTCCGACAGCGGCGTGGGCAGCGCCAGCGATCCGGCGCGTAAGGCTGCGGGAATTTCGTCGAACAACTCATCGATGGACGCCGCGCCGATGACGTTGAGCATGGCCGCGACGTCATCGGGGGTATGCGGAATGAATGCCATGACTACTTCGCTTCGTCGGCTAAGAATTGGGCGTAGTCGGCGGCGCTCATCAGCGCAGAGGCACCTGCGCCCGCCCCCGTCTCCAAACGGAACAGCCAACCGGCGCCGTAGGGATCCTGGTTCAGAAGTTCAGGCTGCGTCGCCAATGAGGCGTTGTTGGCGGTCACCGTACCGCCAATCGGGCTGTATACATCGGAGGCCGCCTTGACCGATTCCACCACCGCACAGGCCTCGCCCGCTTTGAGCGCGCGGCCGACCTCGGGCACTTCGACAAACACCAAATCGCCGAGCGCGCCTTGCGCATGGTCGGTGATGCCGATTTCCACGCCACCGCTGGCCACCTCGCGCACCCATTCGTGACTCTGGGTGTAGCGCAACTCACTCGGGATATTTTCCATGAAGGGCTCCTGCTATAGATCGATCAATGATTTGCCATGTCGCACGAACGGCGGTTTAACCACGCGCGCCGCATGCGGCTTGCCGCGGATGTCCACCTGGACGGCGGCGCCGAAATCTTTGGGCACTCGGGCGAGTGCAATAGAACGATTCAGGGTGGGCGAGAAGGTCCCACTGGTGACCTCGCCCCGTTCGCCGTCGGGGCTTGTGCCGTTCGATATCTTCTGATGACTGCGCAGCACGCCGCGGTCTTCCAGCAGCAATCCGACCAATTGCGCACAACCCTCGCGACGTGCGCGCTCCAACGCCGCGCGGCCGATGAACACGCGCTCCGCGGGTTCGAAGGCCACCGTCCACGTCAAGCCTGACTCCAACGGATGGCGGGTCTCGTCCATGTCGTTGCCGTACAGGTTCATGCCGGCTTCGAGGCGCAGCGTATCGCGCGCGCCCAAGCCTGCGGGCTTTACGCCCGCCTGCAACAGGCGGTCCCATGCATCCGTTAAGTCGGTGGCCGGCATCATCAACTCGAAGCCGTCCTCACCGGTGTAGCCGGTGCGCGCCACGAACCAGGAGCCGAATGCGGCGCCGAAGAACGGCGCCAAGGCCAGCGCCGCTTTACGCTGCGGTTCGGCGAGCAGCTGCACCGCCTTGTCGCGTGCAGTCGGTCCTTGCACCGCGATGATTCCGATATCCTGGCGCTCGACCACGTCCACGCCGTATTCGACGGCATGTTGCCGCAGCCAACTGAGGTCCTTGTCGCGCGTGCCCGCATTAACCACCAAGCGATACCAGGTTTCGGCCACGTAGTAGACGATGAGGTCATCGAGCACGCCGCCGTTCGGCAACAGCATGCAGCTGTACAGCGCCTTGCCGAAGGTCTTGAGTCGCGCGACATCATTGGCCAGCAGATAGCGCAGAAATTCGCGCGCGTTGCCGCCGGTCACGTCGATGACGGCCATATGCGACACATCGAACATGCCGGCATCGCGGCGCACGCTGTGATGTTCTTCGAGTTGCGAGCCGTAGTGCAGCGGCATGTCCCAACCGCCGAAGTCGACGATTTTCGCGCCGTCCCGGATATGGGAGTCGTACAAAGGTGTTTTCAGGCCCATCGCAACCTCGCGGCGAATAAACAAAAGGTCTCGAGCATCTTCATGCTTGAGCCCCTCTGTCCTTCAGACCTGAGAGATCGCGCGCTTAGTGAAGCGCGGTTCCCCTTCGGTGGATCATCCTGTGATGACCGCTCTCCAGAGATCGCGAGAGACTGCCGTTCATGTGCCTGAGCGTTTTCGGGCGGTTGCGCCTTCGGCGGTCCTATTTAAAGGACTCTCTCCAGACAGCTCTCATTGCGATGGGCGGCATGATACCCACGCTCGGACATATATCAACCACGCATCAACCACCCGACTTTTTGGCGGGCCATCCGAGCTTTATGAGCTCCGCAACAATGGTGTCGCGGTGATCGCCCTGGATCTCGATGATGCCTTCGCGCACCGTACCGCCCGAGCCGCAACGCTTCTTGAGCTTGGTGGCCAATGTCTCGATCTCCGCCAAGGTGAGCGGCATCCCGCTGATGGTGGTGACGCCTTTGCCCGCCCTGCCCTGCGTCTCCCGCCCGACGCGGATATTGCCGACCTTGGCCGCGCCGGGTGCATGTTTCGGACAGACGCATTCGCGCACCGCACGCCGGCAATTGGGGCACAGACTTCCCACCCCCGTCGAATAAACGATTCTTGAAGCCATAAATCTCTCTATAAATAAGTACTTGGCGCGGCCTCTGCAGGCTTGACCGCACCGGGTATAATGTCGGGATGATATCTCGCCGTCATTCTTTGACCGTTAAAGTGGGTTCGGTCTCCATAGGGGGCAAGTCGCCCATCGTCGTCCAGTCCATGACCAATACCGACACCGCCGACATCGACGGTACGGTGGCCCAGGTGAAAGCCCTGGCACGCGCCGGTTCCGAGCTGGTGCGGGTCACCGTCAATAACGACGAGTCGGCGGCCGCCGTGCCGTTCATTCGCGAAAAGTTGGACGCCGCGGGCATCCGTACGCCCATCGTCGGCGACTTTCATTTCAACGGACATAAGTTACTGAAAACGCATCCCGCCTGCGCCGAAGCGCTGGGCAAGCTGCGCATCAATCCCGGCAACGTCGGCCGCGGCAGCAAGCGCGATCCGCAGTTTGCGGAAATGATCGAGATCGCGATGCGGTACCAGAAGCCGGTGCGCATCGGCGTGAACTGGGGCAGCCTCGATTCGGATTTGCTGACGCGCATGATGGATGAGAATTCCAAACTGCCGGTCCCCCTGGGTGCCATCGACGTCATGCGCGAGGCCATCGTGGTCTCGGCACTGGACAGCGCCAAACGTGCCGAGAGCTTAGGGCTGGGATCGAACATGATTATCATCAGCGCCAAGGTCAGCGGCGTGCAGGACTTGATTTCGGTCTACAAGAATCTTGCGGCGCGCTGCGAGTATCCGCTGCATTTGGGATTGACCGAAGCCGGCATGGGCAGCAAGGGCATCGTCGCCTCCACCGCGGCCATGGGCGTGCTGCTTCAGAGCGGCATCGGCGACACCATCCGCGTGTCCTTGACCCCCGAACCGAATGGCGATCGCACCCAAGAGGTCATCGTCGCGCAGGAGATTTTGCAAACCATGGGGCTGCGCGCCTTCACGCCCATGGTCATCGCCTGCCCGGGATGCGGCCGCACCACCAGCACCTATTTTCAGGAATTGGCGCAGAGCATTCAGAGCCACATTCGGCATCGCATGCCCGAGTGGCGCAAGCAGCATAAGGGCGTAGAGGACATGACCGTCGCCGTAATGGGCTGCGTGGTCAACGGGCCCGGCGAGAGCAAGCACGCCAATATCGGCATCAGCCTTCCCGGAACCGGTGAGCATCCCGTCGCGCCGGTGTATGAGGACGGCGCCAAGACGGTCACGCTCAAGGGCGAGCGCATTGCTGAAGAGTTTCAAGACCTGGTCGAGCGCTACATCGAGCGTACCTACGAGAGGATTGGCGCATGAGCGCGTTGGCCGAAAAGAAATGCGCCCCCTGTGAGGGCGGAGTTCCGCCGTTGACGGCGGCCGAAGCCAAGGGCATGGCCAAGCAGCTGCATGCGGATTGGACAGTGGCAGATGACTCGAAGAGCCTGAAACGCTCTTTGAAGTTCAAGGATTTCTACCGCACCATGAGCTTCGTCAACGCCTTGGCGCACATCGCCAATACCGAAGATCATCATCCTGACTTGGAAGTCGGCTATGACTACTGCCGGGTCACCTTTTCCACCCATTCCATCGGCGGCTTGTCGGTGAATGACTTCATCTGCGCGGCGAAACTCGATCGACTCTAGAATCGCGCTTCGTTTTTCAAAAAGTCGGGCACATCGCCCGACAATCCCAACGCCCGCCGCGCAAGCCCTTGCTTGAGCGCGGGCAGTTTCCCCACCAAGTTGAGCCCCACCGTGCGCAGCCCGGCGCTGATGGGATCGACGCCGGTGAACAACCGCTCCAACCCATCGAGCGCGCCCGCAGCCAGAAGATTCTCACTGCGGCGCCAGCGCTCGTAGCGGCGCAGCACCGCAAAGTCGCCAAAATTGTGCGCGCTGCCGGCCTTACCCAACACATCGACCAGCGCGGCGCAGTCCAACAAGCCTAGGTTCAATCCCTGGCCGGCGAGTGGGTGCACCACATGGGCCGCATCGCCCAACAGCACCGCCCGCGGGCGCGCGTAGTCCAGCGCGTATTGCAGTTTGAGCGGGAAACTCGCAAGCGACGTGGTCAGCGTGCATTCACCCAGCGCCTCGCCGCTCGCCTCCGTCAACGCGGCGCTGAAGGCTTCAGCCGACATCGCGCGCAGCTCCGCAGCACGCCCGCGCGCCGTGCTCCACACAATGGAACTGCGACCGTCATCGAGCGGCAAGAAGGCCAGCGGGCCGGTGGGCAGAAATCGCTGCCAGGCGGTATTCTGATGCGAACGCGTGGTACGCACATGCGCCACCAACGCGTCCTGATGATAGGCATGCCCGGCGCTGTCGATGCCGAGCAACCGGCGGCAGGTCGACTCGGTGCCGTCGGCGGCCACCAGTAATTGGGCGCGCAGCTCGCGGCCATCAGACAGCCCGACGGTCACAGAATCATCGCCGACGCTGATCGCACTCAACGACCCTTCGATCAACGCGGCACCCGACGAGCGCGCCGCCTGCCAACACTGCCACTGCAGCACACGGCTGTCGACGATATGGCCTAAGTTGGGCTCGCCCAGCTGCGCCGCATCGAAGGATAAGGAGGCGGCACCGCCGGGAGATCCTTGCGCGTCCCACACGCACATGCGCTCGTACGCAAAACGCCGCTGGGCAGGCATTGGATCCCACACACCGCACAGGCGCAGCAACCGCTGCGAGGCGCGACTCAGCGCGAACACCCGCAGATCCCAATCCGCGTTGGGCGCCGGCGCCTGCGCTGCGCGTTCCGCGATCACGGCCACTCGGCCCGGCGCACACACCCGCTGCGCGACGAGCAGCGCGGCGAGCAGCGCTCCGCTCACCCCGCCACCGACGATGATCAGGTCAAAATCGCGCGCCCGCGAAACGCTCACGGCCTCTCCGCGGCCGACAAAGGCACACCGCGCGCGAGTTTCGGCACGCGGCCATTGGCGCCGGTGCTGAGGCGCGACAGCGCTGCCTTCGCCGGAGGCAACAGGTCGAAGGCCAGCAGTCCCAAGTTGCGCAGCCGCTGCACCGAATGCAAGGGACTCGAGAACAGACGCACCAGGCCGTCGGTAAATGCAATGACGCCGCCGCGGTCCGCAGCGCGCCAGGTATCGTAAGCCGCCAGCAACGCTGCGCTGCCGGCATCGAAGCCGGACTCACCCGCATGATCTGCCACCAGCTCCGCCAAGCTCGCCACATCGCGCAGGCCCAGATTGAAACCCATGCCCGCCACCGGATGCAGGCCTTGTGCCGCATTGCCGATGATGACGCAGCGACCTTCGCTGGTGCGCTCCGCGCGGCTCAACGACAGTGGATAGGGGACTCTGCGGCCGACCTTCAAGAAACGGCCGAGACGAAAGCCGAAGCGGCGCTGCACCTCGGCAATGAACTCGGCATCGGTCCATTGAAGGGCGGCTTGAGCCGCTGCCGGCGAGAGCGTCAACACCAGCGTGCAGCGCCCGCCCTCGAGCGGCAGCAACGCCAGGGGTCCATCCTGCGTGAACCGCTCATAGGCCACCTGCTCATGAAAGCGCTGCGGCAGGATGGTGGTGATGACGGCGGTCTGTTCGTAGTCCCTGACCTCGGCTTCAACGCCGAAGGCAGCGCGCACCGCGGATCGCATGCCATCCGCCGCCACGACGAGCCGGGTGTTGATCCGCGTGGTGACACCGGCCTGCTGAACATCGATTTCCACGGCATCCTGGCGGGCGTCGACATGCACCACTTCGGCAGGACAGAAAACTTTAAGGGGGGTGCTTCGCACACTCGACCACAGTGCCTGGCCCAACGCGCGGTTGGCGACCACATAGCCCATTGCGGACAAGCCCTGCTCGGCGGCATCGATTCGCGCGAAGCCGAATCGTCCCTGATCCGAGATGTGAATTTTGCGGATCACGCTGGCCGACGCATCGAGTTCTGGCCACACGCCGATGGTTTCCAAAATGCGACGGCTGCCATTCGACAGCGCGGTGGTGCGCTCATCGAAGCTCGGTTGCGCATCGGAGTTGTGCTCCACCGCCTCAATCAGCGCTACGCGCAGGTTTAAGGGACTTAATGCCACAGCCAGCGTCGCGCCCACCATGCCGCCGCCGACGATGACGATGTCGTAGAGTTCAGCCTCGCTCATCGCAACGCCTCGATGGCCTCAGGCGTTTTCTCGAGCGCGCTGGTCAACACCTCGGGACCCTGGCGCGTGACCAGCACGTCATCCTCGATGCGGATGCCGATATTCCAAAATTCCTTCGGCACCTGCGCCGACGGACGGATGTAGATGCCCGGCTCCACCGTGAGCGCCATGCCGGGCTCCAATACGCGCCACTCCCCACCCACCCGGTAGTCGCCGACATCGTGGACGTCGAGTCCCAGCCAATGGCCGGTGCGGTGATTGAAGAACTGTTGGTAGGCCTGCTCGCGGATTAATTTTGGCAGCGTTCCCTTGAGCAAACCCAGCTTGATCAACCCTTGAGTAATCACGCGCACCGCCGCCTCATGCGGCTGATTCCAATGGTTGCCCGGACGCACCTTGTCGATCGCGGCCAACTGCGCTTCCAACACCACCTCGTAGACCGCCCGTTGGACCGCCGTGAATCGACCGCTCACCGGGAATGTACGCGTGATGTCGGAGGCATATAAGTCATGCTCGCAGCCGGCGTCCAATAACAACAGGTCGCCGTCGCACAGCGCCTGGTCGTTATTGCGGTAATGCATGACGCAGGCATTGGCGCCGCCACCGACGATGGGGTGATAGGAGGCATCGGCATTGTGCGAACGGAATTCGTGCATCACCTCCGCCATGACTTCGTATTCCATGCGCCCGTGCTCGGCAAAGCGAATGGCGCGGCGGTGTGCACCGACGGCGATCTGCGCAGCACGTCGCAGGCGCACCTGCTCAGGACGGCTCTTATACAGTCGCATGTCGTCTAGCACATGATTCAGCGCAACAAATTCCTGCACCCCGCCGCCGCCCTGACGGGTCTGCGCCCGCAGGCCGTGCACCCAGGCGGTGAGGCGCGGGTCGAATTCCATATGCGTGCCCATGGAATAGAACACTTGCGAGCGCTGTTCCAGCAAGCCCGGCAGGATTTCATCGATGTCGGCAATGGGAAAGGCGTCGTCCGCCCCATACAGCGCCACAGCGCCTTCGGTGCCCGCCCGGGCGCCGTCCCAAGATTCGCGCACGGCATCACGCTCCCGCACGAACAACAAATATTCACCCTGCGGCCGTCCCGGGCACAGCACCGCCACGGCGTCGGGCTCCGGAAAGCCGCTCAAATAATGGAAATGGCTATCCTGCCGGTAGGCGTACTCGATATCGCCATTGCGATGACGCACGGGAGCGGCCGGGAGGATGGCGATGGCATCCTTGCCGATGATTCGCATGAACTGGCGCCGCCGCCGCGCGAATTCAGTCCGATCCATTGGGCCTCAATGCAATCGCTGCTGCGCCGGATAGACCTGCCGGCGCAGCGGCAGCAATTCTTCGAACACCACTTGGGCGGCGACCCGGATGAATTCGACCAACTCCGCATACGCCTGTTCATTGGATTCATCCGAATCGGCATCATCGCCGGTAGCGCGTGAGATTTCGGTGAAGTCGCGGACGATCTCGCCCACATCGCCGTTCAATCCCTCCAGATCGGAAATCGCGCCGGTGCCCAGGCCGTAAAGAAACCCCGTGCACCATAATGCAAGCGCATTGGCGCGGCCGTTCAAGGGCGACTCGTCGTCCGGCAACAGCGGCTCGAATTCCATGCCCTGCTCGCCGAAGGTGGTAGCCGTTGCCGTAAACACCCGCTCGATCATGGCGGAGGACTCTTCCGACAGCGAATTACTGTCGGGCAAAATCTCATTGAGCCAGTCCTGCATTTTGTAGGGCGACATTGAACATAGAGCGCCGCACAGCGACCCATGGGCCTCCGCCGCGTCCGCCAAGCTACCCGCCGTGGCCAGCACGTCCTCGAAATCTTTGAACCTAATATCCGACAGCATTATCGCTCTAATAATACAGCACCGGGGGCGCCTGCAAGATGCCGCATCGGGCTTTGCATTGCGCAATCCCCCGCTCTATATTGGCATCCCTATGAATGAAGCCAACCCGAAGTCAGCGGTCGAACTCGAGCTGAAGCGCTTGGAAAAGCGCTTGGAAGACCTCATTGTGACTGTTAGTCACATCAAGGAAGAAAACAGGGCTTTGCGTCAGCGTCAGGATACGCTGACATCCGAGCGCGCCACGCTGTTGCAGAAAAATGAACAGGTTCGTGCCAGGGTGGAGGCCATGATTGGTCGATTGAAATCGATGGAACAGGCATGAGTGAAAATCAAGCGCGCGTCAGCGTGCGAATTCTGGAAAAGGAATATCACATCACCTGCCCGATCGAGGAGCGCTCGGATCTGTTGGATTCGGCTGAGTTCCTCAATAATAAGATGCGTGAAATTCGCGACAGTGGAAAAGTGGTCGGCCTGGATCGCATCGCAGTGATCGCTGCGCTTAACATGGCGAACGAGTTGATTCGATTCCGCAATCGTGACACCAATCTCGAATCAGACGTCGGGTCTCGCTTGCGTATCCTGCGCGAGCGCGTAGAGTCGGCTTTAGAGAAGGGCCAACAACTCGAGCTTTAAAGGCTCCAGTTTTCGCGATTCGCGAGGCGTTTTCTCACGGTTAAATTTGGCGCTGCCTGTGGTGTTCGATGCGGAACGGAAACCTCCTGACCCTAATTTTGTAAACCCCAGGGGCCATTGCTTGCTGGCAACATTGTGCAAGTCCGCCTCGAGCGGAAAGCCTTAAGTGCCGCAGTTAGCCCCACCTGTTGCTCAGGTCGGGAGCAACGGTCCAAAACGGCACATGCGGGTAGCGCCATCCCTCTTGATAAGCCCCAGTTGTGAAAGCCCCGCTCCGTAAGCAACTGCGCAGCGCGCGCCGCGCCTTGAGCCGCGCGGATCATCGCTTACATTCGGGCCGGGCCGCGCACGCCCTCTCGAAGTTGTCGGCATTCGCCGCCGGCAAAACAATCGCCGTGTATCTGCCCTTCGACCGCGAGACCGATACGGCCTCGCTCATCGTCGCGGCCCGACGTCGTGGGTTGCGCATCTATGTTCCGGTGATCGTCGACAAGCGCCACGCGCGGATTCGCTTCTACCCGTTGGGTACAAGAACGCGGGTGGGTACATTCGGAATCTCGGTGCCGCATCGGCGCGGCACACCCCTCTCGGCGCGTTGGCTCAACCTGATCGTCGTCCCTCTGGTGGGCGTCGACAGTCAGGGCCGGCGTCTCGGGATGGGGGGCGGCTACTATGATCGGGCGTTGCAGTTCCGCCGCTTGCGCCGCGTGTGGCCTGGGCCGCACCTGGTCGGGTTGGCGTTCGAGTGCCAGCGTACCGATGCGAGCTTCGCGCAAGAATGGGATGTACGATTGAATTCCCTCGCAACTGAATCGGGAGTAAGACGCTTCCTATGAACCACTGGCTGTTCAAATCCGAGCCGGATACTTTCGGCATCGATGCGCTGGCGCAGGCACCCAAGAGAACTTCCGCATGGGACGGCGTGCGCAATTACCAGGCGCGCAACATGCTGCGAGACTCTATAAAAAAAGGCGATTTGGCGTTTTTTTATCACTCGAGCTGTGCCGTGCCTGGCATCGCGGGCATCGTCAGTATCGCTCGCAGCGGCTACCCCGACCTCACCGCCTTCGATCCGAAACACCATCACTACGATGCCGACTCCAAGCCCGAGGCGCCGCGCTGGTATGTGGTCGATGTGAAGCTGGTACGCAAACTCAAGCGCGTCATCACACTCGATGAGCTGCGCGCGCATGCCGATAAGAGGCTCAAAGATTTGGTTTTGCTGCGTCGAGGTAACCGGCTATCGGTGATGCCGGTGACGAATAAGG
>CAZZWE010000048.1:0-27468 GCA_964657675.1 uncultured Steroidobacteraceae bacterium | reverse complement strand
CAGCTCAATCTGCACCGAGATGCGATTCGCGCCGACCTTGCCCGCGCTCTCTTCGGCCTGGGCCGCTTTACCGGTAATGCCGAGCTGGTTTTGAACATGATGGCCGACCTCGTGGGCAATCACATAGGCGCGGGCAAACTGGCCGGGCGCACCGAACTGCGTGGCCAATTGATTAAAAAACGATAGGTCAAGGTACACCCGGCGATCGCCCGGACAGTAAAACGGACCCGAGGCGGAACTGGCAAAGCCGCACGCCGAACTAACCTGGCGCGAGAACAGCGTCAAACGCGGCGGGGTGTAAGTTTTACCCATGTTCTTAAAATAGGCGCCCCACACATCCTCGGTCTCGCCCAGAATGGCGCGCACGAAATCCACCTGGGGATCATTCGCATCCGCCTGAGTGAGGCCAGTTTGCGGCGGAGAGTTGACCGTAGCGCCTTGTTGGTCGCCGCCAGCCAATAAACTCAGCAAGGTGGAGGGGCTGACGCCGGCAAAATAGCCGATGATCACGATGACAATGGTGCCGAGGCCAATACCGGTGCCGCGCCCTATCCCGCCGCCAGATCCACGTTCATCGTCAACGTTATCGCTGCGGCGGCTGTCGTCTAGTCTCATGGGTGGCTCCTCAAGCAGCGCGGATGGGTGATGGGTTGCCCATCATAAACCGGCTAACCGTTTCCGTATAAGGGCTTTTTAAGGCGCCAACGTCGATAAGACCACAGCCAATCGGCCGGGCTTCGCAGGACATCGGCCTCGCACGCCCGCGAGTAGCATTCGGTAATTTGATTGGGCTCCAGTGCTTCGCGGCCATCCCAGAGGGGACGCAGGTCTGCTTCGTAGAACCCGCGGCGGACCCGGCGCACACTGACGTAAAACACCGGCAGGCGCATGGCGCGGGCAATCTGTTCGGCGCCGATGTAAAAAGCGGTGTCTTGTCCCAAGAATGTGGTCCAGTATCGCTGGTCGGTAGATACGGGCGCCTGATCGGCGTTGACGCCCAACACCCGCACCACGCCTCGACGCTTGATGAAATCGGTGAGCAACTCCTTGGCCGGGATCATGCGCACACCGAAGCGCCCCCTCACTTTGAGCATCAAACGCTCGGCCCATTGATCGTGCAGCGGCTTATATGCGGCATCCACTTCATGCTCGAGCTGTAACGCCACTCCGTGCACCAGCCACTCCCAGTTTCCCAGATGCGAGGTCACGAGCATCACCGACTGACCCGCATCGAGGCGCCTCTGCACGGGTGCAATGTCCACGACATGCATACGGGCACGCATGTCCGCCTCGCTCATCGACACTGACTTCATGACCTCCACCAGCACATCGCAGAAGTTCTTCAAAAATTGCTTGTGGATCGTGGTCCGTTCGGCCTCACTCTTCTCGGGGAACACCTTCTGTAGTTGCTCCTTGATGACGTGATCGCGATGCCGCACGACGTAATAAGCCAGAAAAAAAACAAATGCGGAGAACGCATACAAGGCAAACCACGGTAGACGGGATATCAATCCTAGAACGCCAAAACGTGTTTTTTCAGCCATTTCGCCAGTATATCTATTCCAAAAAGCCCGAACCTCCCAATCTCCCGCACGTAATTACAATTTGGGCATCCCTCGGTGCGTATAATTGGCGGGTTGTTACAATGGGGAGAATCAATAATGTCGAAACTACTCTGGAATCGCAGCGCCTGGCTGGCTTGCGCTTTTGCACTGACCTACTCTTCCGCTTCGCTGGCCGACGATGTGGCCACTTTCGCCACCGGCGGATATGCACGGGGATTACGTAGCGAGAAGCTGCTCGCCAAAATGGATACCGATGGCAATCATATGATGTCGAAAGACGAGTGGCTGGCTTTTCAAGAAAAGATCTTCACGATGCTGGATAAGAACAAGACCGGCAAATTGGATGCGAAAACTTTCGTCGATAAGTCAGGCGGTGACGTTGCGACCTTCGCAACCGGCGGCTACGCCCGCGGACTGCGCAGCGCAGCCATGATGCACAAAATTGATACGGACAACGATGGCACCATCTCGCATGATGAATACATCGCCTATCAGTCCAAGATCTTCGACATGATGGATACCAGCACGACCCATAAAGGCGAGGTTGGCAAAGAAGAAGTAATGTTGGCGACCGGCGGATATAACACGCACAAGTAGCTCGGAATAAGGAGCGGAGTGAGAACTTCGCTCCTGATTTCACCATACTTTAAAGATTCGGCGATCGCCCGTAGTCTTCGCATGATCGGACAGTCGATGCGAGGTAGCGCATGCAATCTCAAATTCCAGAGCCCGGACGGCGGCGCCCCGCAACGTCATACGTGGCCGATCCACGCATCCTCCTCTGGATCAGCATGGGCTTGTTCGCCACCAGCCTTCTGTGCGACGGATTTTACGTCGAAGACGCCAGTCCCCGGGCTTGGTCACTGGGCTTCGGAGAACTGATTATCGGCTGGTATGCGGCCCTGACCGGTGTTTACGCCTGGTTGGCAAATCCGCTGTTGCTTACAGCCTGGATTACGTTCCGTTCAAAGTCCGCGCGCGTATCGTTACTCTGCAGCGTTGCCGCATTGTGTTTCATGCTGAGCTTTCTTTTGGTTCACCGTATAGAAGTCAGTGAGGCCGGGAACTCCGCGCGCATTGCCGGCTATGGGCTCGGGTATTGGCTATGGATTTCCAGTGCACTGGTTCTACTGGCGGGCAATATGTTGCGCGTTATCCGACAGGCCACCAGTGTTGGGAACCGCGTTTCCGGTTTATGACTACCGCTCGCACATGGCCGCGTCCCTCGCTGCGTCCGTAAGGGCTACCAGGGCAACGCGGTCTCGGCGTGATCAACGATCCTGCAATCTGCTAATTCTTAAGCTTCGCAAATTGCTTAAGAGCGCTCACGTCGCCTTGGGCCAAGGCATCCTTAATCTGCTGCGCGCGGGCGTATGCCCGCGCATAATCATCCTCACCTAAATTTTTTATAACCCAGTCAGAAAATATCGTGCCCGGGGCACATGTTCCCGCCCCTACGCAGTCCCCAAAGGGGAGATTCATACCGATTCTGTTGGATGCGGAGCAATCAAGTCCCAAGTCGCATGCAGCAAGCGACAGAGCGAATCCATCAATTCGGTCGGTGTAAAGTCCATTCGTAATGATCATTCCAGCGGAGAAGAGCGCTTCTGGGTCGCCAGATGCAATTGCCCGGTCAAGATCCGCCTGCGCTATCTTGATCTGCTCCGAACTTGGTTGCCTAGATGCTGTAGCGAATGCGGCATGAACCGTCTGCGCAATGGGATCGTTATTTTGGTAAGCGAGATCCATCCAGAATTGCCCTGACCTATACCCTCCGTCTCGCTTCGGTAGATTCGCGAACACATCGTTTCCCTGACGGTCATTGAACTTATAAAAACGCGAGCATTCTTGAAACTGCCTCCTCTGCCTTTCGATCCATTCAGGCGGCGCATTGACCAATTGATTGATTTGGTTATTAAAAGCCTCCGCGGGATGTTCAGAATAGGAGTATTGGCTGGCAAGAGCTGCGCATTGCGACCATTTCCGAGACACGTAGTAGGCTGCTCTCCCATCCCCCTCCAAGCCCGCTTTAGCTGCCTTGGCAATTAGAGAGAAGTAATCGACAGAGGATCGGAACTCTGCATTCCAGTCAATCGCCGAATGATCCCTCGGCAGTACCACTTGCATCGGTTGCGTGGTCGAGTCCTGCTTAACCGGTTGCGTCAGCAGATTTCGTGAGGGCCGTAGCTCGCTTGTGACTGGAACGTACTTGAAGGCCAATATCGCCAAGGCAACCACTGCACAAAACCGACCCACTAGCATGCCCTTGCCCATCACATCCTCGGTCGCGAGATCGCGCGCGCAAAGTCAGGGCTAGCGTGCGACCTCAATAAGTCTTGATCGTGCGCCCATTCTGATCCAAGGCCTCGAGCGTCACATCAAAACCCCACAGCCAGCGCAAATGTTTGAGGGTCTGCTGGGCCTCTTCGGCGTGCAGCGTCCTGCCGTTGTAGCTTTGATGATGCAGAACTAGCTTGCGGTCGGAATCTCGGCCGTAACGCACCACTGAGATTTCTGGAATATAGGACTCGAGCCGATACGAGGCCGCCAATTGGCTGCGTATGGCCTTGAATCCCTCGCCGCCGGCCGTGCTGTTGACCGTCCAATGGTCCAAGTCTTGGCCGGTTTGAATCGCCATCAAGCGAAAATCACGTACTAATTTCGGAGTCAGGAACTGAAGCAAAAAGCTCTCATCGCGATAGTTCTGCATCGTATCGTGAAAGGTCTTGAGCCAATCCTGGCCGGCAATCTCGGGCAGATATTCGCGATCTTCCGCGGTGGGCGCCTCGCACACACGCTTAATTTCGTTCCACATCGCAAATCCCAAGGCGTACGGGTTCAAGCGCCCGTAATCCGGCTGCCGAATGACGTTGGTGTGGGAGTGCAGGCACTCGAGCAGAATCCCTTGGTCAATCTGCTGCGCATCGTACATGTCGTACAGCAGCCGATGGTGCCAGAAGGTGGCCCAACCCTCGTTCATGACCTGCGTCTGACGCTGCGGGTAGAAGTACTGCGCAATCTTGCGCACGATGCGGGCAAGTTCGCGCTGCCAGGGCTCTAACTTGGGCGCATGTTTCTCGATGAAATACAGCACGTTTTCCTCGGGACTCGCCGGGAACACCGGCTCAGCGAGCCGCGCTTTTTCGGCGTGCGGCACGACGCTGTAGTACTCGGCTTGGCGCATCGTCTCCTGCGCGATCGCCAAACGCCTGGCCTGTTCCGCGCGTTCCTTGCGGGTGTCGAGTTTGCGCGGCCGCTTGTATTTATCGAGGCCCTGATCACGCAAGGCGTGCAAGGCATCCAATGTTTGTTCGACGCGCTCCGCACCATAGCGCTCCTCGCAGTCGGCAACATAGTTGCGGGCAAACAGCATGTAGTCGAGGACTGCGTCGGGCTGGGTCCACTGCTGGAACAGGTAATTGCCCTTGGAGAAGCTGTTGTGCCCGAAACAGGCATGCGGAATGACCAGCGATTGCATGGCGAGGGAATTGCCTTCCATCAGAAAGGCAATGCAAGGATTGGTGTTGAGCACGATTTCGTACGCCAGAGAATTGGCGCCGGACTGGTACTTGCCGCTTTCGATCAAAAAATGCTTGCCGAAACTCCAATGCCCGTAGTTCACCGGCAAACCGCTCGAGACATAGCTGTCGAGCATTTGTTCGCTGGTGATAACTTCCATTTGGTTTGGGAAGGTGTCCAGTCCATAGCGTTGCGCGTGCCCCGCGCAGTACTGCTCGATGGTGAGCAGATCGTCCATCGTCCATTCGCTGCCGCTGAGTGTGCTCGAGGCTTGCATGGCGCTGTTCATCCCATGGCGTACGCGACCGGCTGTTCTTTCTGAAACAGCTTGGCCAGCGCCGG
Source organism: uncultured Steroidobacteraceae bacterium (assembly GCA_964657675.1). GTDB lineage: Bacteria > Pseudomonadota > Gammaproteobacteria > Steroidobacterales > Steroidobacteraceae > Bog-1198. The sequence goes on along the minus strand of CAZZWE010000048.1, from coordinate 22,042 downwards.
ATAGACCTCGTTGCGGCCTTTTACGGTCGCCATATTGAATTGCTCGCTTTGGATGCCGCCGTATGCCGTCCACAGATTGGTCGGTCCACTGCCGGACCCCTCGCCCACCTCGGCATAGACGAAGTAACGCGACTCGGGCAGAAGTTTAGCGGTCAAGTATGCGGAAGAATCGGTCGAATCTGCGCCGAAAGAATCGCCGTCGCTCGCCTGCGCGCCGAAAATATTGTATTGCGATGCCGGATACCGCAAGCCGATGATTTCGTGCATTTTGGCCAAGGCCGACAGCACCTTGGTGGCGCCCGCCTGTGTGCCATTGAAAAACGTATCTTCGTCGACTTCCTGGGCTTGATCGGTGTGCCGGATGAAAACCAGTTCGACCTTGGCGTATTTGCGGGTCAAGAACAGATAAAGCAGCGTAAAGAAGCGCTTCGCCAGATCCTTTCGAGTTTCATCCATGGAGGACGATACGTCCATGAGACAGAACATGACCGCGGCGGTGCGCGGCGACTGCACTTCGATGAGACTGCGATGGCGCAGGTCAACGGGATCGAGGAAGGGAATGTCTGCGCCGCGTTGCCGCACCTCCTGCAACTCGAGATTCGCCGCATGCACGCGCGCCGGTTCGGCGCTCAGACGCGCGAGTTCGAGCGAGCTCTCGGCGGCTTGCAAGGCTTCCTCGAACTGCGCCTCGGCGGCGACGCGTCGGCCGATCGATGCCTTAAAAGTGCGCGCCACGCAGACGGTTCCGGGGTTTCCGTACCGAACGACTCCGCCGCGCTTGAAACGATTTTCATCGATTTCCAGCAACTCTTTCTTTACCAGCGCCGGCAATTCGAGTTCATCGAAGAGCAGCGACAGATACTCTTCCCGCGAAAGCGCGAAACGAAATGCATCTTCGTCCTCGCTCTCGCCCTCCCCCGCACCATTTCCCTGGCCCTGACCGCCGCCAGGATCGCGCGGAATCTTGTCGCCGACCCGGTAGTGTTGGTTGCCGGGAACCACGCGGGCGGCAAGGCCGGAAGCCGGATCGAGCGAGAAGCTCGGCTCCTTGACGTCCTTGCGCTCGATGGTCACTTCCGTCGATTTGTCATGCTCATTGAGCTTGCGGCGCGAGATCAACTGATCGACTTGCGACTTCAACGCGCCCGACAGGCGCTTCAAGACGCGCTGACGATTCGCCGTGCTTTTTCCCTTATCTGGCCGCCGGTCGACGATGACGCTGGTCATGATGATTCCAGGGAGTTCGGGCTCACTGGCGGCGAGCCATCGTCCACCATTCGACCTGCCGGCGTACTTGGGTTGGCGTATGCCCTCGCGCCTGCATCCGGGCGATGAAGGCCTCGTGCTTCTTCTCATCCTCGGTATTGCCCTTGGCGAAATAGGACACGACGGGCAACAAGTCGTCGGTGGCGGCAAACATGCGCTTCTCGATGACTTCACGCAGCTTTTGATAGCTGGTCCAGACCAGTTTCTGCCCGCCGGTCTTGTTCTGCGCCCGCAGCACGTGATTCACGATTTCGTGGCGGAAATCCTTGGGGTTGCCGATACCTGCCGGTTTTTCCATTTTCTCGAGCTCTGAATTCAGGGCGGACTTGTCGAAAGCCACGCCGGTGGCCGGATCCACATAAACCTCTTCCTGAATCCAAAAATCGGCAAAAGCGACGTAGCGGTCGAACAATTCCTGCCCATAATCGGTGTACGACTCCAAATAAGCGGCCTGGATCTCTTTGGTAAGTTCCTCGAGATAGCGCGGAATCAGGAAGTCCTTGAGGTGCACCATGCAGGCTTTTTGCAAATCCGGACTGAAATCAGAGGTCCCGACGCTTTCCTCGATGACCTTTAACAGCGTGACCGGATCGGCCGATTCTTCCGAAGCGTCGCGATTGAACGCTTTGGAGATGAGTTTGAAGGCGTAGCGGGTTGAAAACCCCGTCATGCCTTCATCGGCGCCTGCCGCTTCGCGATACTCAGCCACGCTTTTAGCTTGCGGGTCCGACTCGCGCAGGTTCTCGCCGTCATAGATCCTGAGTTTTGAGTAAATGCTGGAATTCGCCGGTGCTCTGATCCGCGACAGCACCATGTAACGTGCCAGCATCGAGAGTGTGCCGGGCGCGCACGGCGCCTTGTGCAAGGTCGATTCGCGCAGCAGCTTCTGATAAATCGCCACTTCCTCGGTCACGCGCAGGCAATAAGGCACTTTGACGATGAAAATGCGATCCAAGAAGGCTTCATTGTCGCGATTGCTGCTGAACTTCTTCCACTCGCTCTCGTTCGAGTGGGCAAGCACCGTGCCCTGGTAGGGCATGGCCCCAAAGCCCTCGGTGCCTTTGTAATTGCCTTCCTGGGTTGCGGTTAGCAACGGGTGCAGCACCTTGATGGGCGCCTTGAACATTTCGACGAACTCAAGCATGCCCTGAGTCGTCAGGCATAAGCCGCCTGAGTAGCTGTAAGCGTCGGGATCGTCTTGGCTTAACTTACTCAGCTTGCGCATGTCGACTTTGCCGACCAGCGAGCTGATGTCCTGGGTGTTCTCATCTCCCGGTTCGGTCTTGGCGACCGCCAGCTGATTGAGTACCGAGGGATAGATGCGTTGAACGCGGAAGCGCGTCAGGTCACCGTGGTAGCTATGCAAGCGCTTTTGCGCCCAGGGACTCGACAAACCGGTGAGATAGCGCGGCGGAATGCCGTATTCGCCCTCGAGCCGTGCGCCGAACTTCTCAGGACTGAATAGTCCCAATGGCGACTCCAGCAGGGGGCTGCGCTCGCCGGTATCTCCGTCGACCAAGGTATAAATGGGAAAGCGCTCCATCAGCCCCTTGAGCTTGATGGCCAGGGTGCTCTTGGCACTGCCAACAGGACCCAGCAGGTACAACACCTGCTTGCGTTCTTCCAGCCCCTGAGCCGCGTGCCGGTAGAAGGCCACGATCTCTTCGATGATGCCGCCTTCCATTCCATAGAAGTCGGCGAAAGCATCGTAATACTTAAGCGTTCGATTGCCGAATAACCGCAGCAGCCGCGGATCGGTCTTGGCGGCGACCAGTCGCGGTTCGCCGATGGCCTTGACCATGCGCTCTGCAGCCAGGGCGTAGGTCATAGGCTCGCTGCGGCACAGCTCGAAGTATTCCGCGAGCGTGAAGTTCGCCGCCACGCTCTGATCGTAGGATGATTTGAAATCGTTGAATAGCAATGCGCTCGTTGTCACAAGTTCAACCTCGCAATGTTCACCAACTCCGAAAACTCGCCTCCAACATTTTTCTTACATTATGTGTAACGCATAAATCAACGAAGCGCAAACACCAATGGTGGATGCAAGTCTAGAAAATGATAAGTGCGACGCACGTCGCACTCGCGCTCCGCTGGCTAGCTTAGAACAACGATCGAGGGTGGAGTTCATTCACGCGTCTGCGTGGGCGCAATGAGGTATTTCGCTTCGCTTGCAGCAGGAGCGCGCGTTGCACCGTGCGCGTTGGCTCAAGAATCTTTTTTTCGGACTACACGCATCCAGAGTGTCCGCTGACCCGAATCAACCCGCCGATTGGCTGGCCTATGCAAACATTCGAGTCTCTAGTGATGCGCATTTAATTTTACGCAGGCTTAAACGATGCTATTGTTTTAAGTCCGCCTTGCCGCATTTGAGCTCGCGCTGTGAACGAGCAGCTGTAGGACTGATTCAGTCAGTCGGTCGAATATCAAGATTGGTGCCGCAAAGAGGATTCGAACCCCTGACCCACGCATTACGAATGCGTTGCTCTACCAACTGAGCTATTGCGGCATGCTTATGGAAGGGCCGGCATTCTAACTCGCCGATTCGATCGAAGAAAGGCTGCTTCCTTGCTTATGCACCGTGCGCAGGGCCTTCGGTAGCGCGAATATCACGTGTTCGGTGCGACCGGCCAGCTCCTCAGCGACTTCCCCGCCCCACTTGCGCAGTTGCGTAATGACGCCCTGAACGAGAATTTCCGGCGCCGAGGCACCGGCGGTCACGCCGACAGTCGCCACCCCGTCAAACCACTCGCGCTTCAGATCCTCGGGCCCGTCGACCAAGTAGCCCGGTTTGACGTTCTTGTCCGCCATCTCGCGCAGCCGGTTTGAGTTCGAGCTCGACTTCGAGCCGACCACCACCAACACATCGCACCGGCCAATCAACTCCTTGACCGCATCCTGACGGTTTTGGGTGGCGTAACAGATATCTTCCTTGACCGGCGCCTTCAAATCAGGAAACCGCGCGCGCAAGGCATCGACGATGGACGCCGTATCATCGACGGACAACGTCGTCTGGGTCACGAAGGCCACGTGGCTCGGATTGCGCACAGTCAGTGCCGCAACATCTTCGACGGTCTGCACCAGGTAAATCGAGCCGCCGAGAGTCGCATCGAATTGCCCAATGGTTCCTTCGACCTCCGGATGGCCGGCGTGCCCAATCAAAAACACCTCGCGTGCCTCTCGCGCGTAGCGGGTGATCTCCATGTGCACCTTGGTCACCAAGGGACAGGTGGCATCGAATACATTCAACGATCGGCGCTTGGCCTCTTGCTGCACCACGCGGGGCACCCCGTGGGCGCTGAAAATCACCGTAGAGGCGTCCGGCACCTCATCGAGCTCCTCGACGAACACCGCGCCGATGGTGCGTAACTGATCGACCACGTATTTGTTGTGCACCACCTCGTGCCGCACGTAAATCGGCGCGCCGAACAAGGCGACCGCACGCTCGACGATGTCGATGGCACGATCGACGCCGGCACAGAAACCACGGGGATTGGCGAGTAATATTTGCATCAGTTTTTCCGCTTACCTTCCATCAAGGCATCTAGTAGGAGACAGGCCGCGCCCACCGTAATGGCCGAATCGGCCACATTGAAGGCAGGAAAATACGCCCGATCCCAATGAAAGTGAATGAAATCGATCACGAAGCCCAGCCGAATGCGGTCGATCACGTTGCCGACCGCCCCGCCGAGCACCAAGGCCAAGCCGCAGGCCAGGAGTTTGTTGGCCGTGCGCGGCAAACGCGCCAGCCAGATGATAATGCCGATGCTGACCGCCACTGCGAGGCCAATGAACACCCAGCGCTGCCAGCCTGAGGCCGAGGCTAAGAAACTAAACGCGGCGCCCACATTGTGCATCCGCGTAATGTCGAGCACGGGCAGGATGCGAACGAATTCGAATTCACCAAAATGCTGCGCGATGTAGCTTTTTGAGAGCTGATCGATCACCACCACCACGGCCGATAGGAACAGCCATGAGGCCGCCGTGCCGCCGCGATCGGATGCCATCACATTAGCGTTCATACGAAATGGCGCTCCTCACCTGGACCCTCGACATTACTCACGCAGCGCGCACAAATCTCCGGATGTTTTGGATCGCTGCCCACATCTGCGCGCAGTTGATAGCATCGGATGCATTTGGCGTTGGTGCTGGGCTTCACTTCAATCCACACGCCCTCATCACCCACTTTGGATGCGGTCTCGGGCGGTGTCTCGGTTGCAACCACCTTGGCGTAGCTGGTGATGAGCAGAAATCTCAGTTCATCGCCAAGCACGGCATAGCGGGAAGCCAAGGCCTCGGGTGCAAAGACCGTGATCTCAGCTTCCAAGGAGGACCCTATGATTCCCGCGGCACGAAACCGCTCGAGTTCGCGCGACACATTGGTTTTGAGCGCAATGAGCGCCGGCCAATCCAGCGCCGCTTCCCGTTCCGATCCAGCCGGAAAGTGATGCCACACATTCAAGAACACCGATTCGTTCGGCTTCTTGGGCAAGTAGCCCCAGGCCTCTTCGGCCGTGAAGCTCAATATGGGCGCGAGCCAGCGCACCATGGCCTGCGCCACGTGGTACACCGCGGTCTGCGCCGAGCGGCGCGGCTTGCTGTCGGCACCCGTGGTGTAGAGCCGGTCCTTGATGATGTCCAGATAGAAGCCGCCGAGTTCGACCACGCAGAAGTTATGAATCTCCTGGTAGATGTCGTGAAACTCATAATTGCGGTACGCCGTAACCACATCATTTTGCAGTGCAAATGTCTTCGACACCGCCCACTGATCGATGGCGACCAGATCGTCGAACGCCACCGCGTTCGCCGGATCGAAGCCGCTCAAGTTGCCTAGCAGGAAACGCAGCGTGTTGCGCATACGGCGATACGAGTCCGCCATGCGCTTGAAGATCTCATCCGAGACGCTCATTTCATTGGCGTAGTCGGTGGCCGCCACCCACAGGCGGACCACGTCGGCGCCTAAGGTGCTGGTGAGCTTCTGCGGCGCGAGGATATTGCCCAACGACTTGGACATCTTGCGGCCCGCTTCATCCACGGTGAATCCATGCGTCAGCACCGCCCGGTACGGCGCTCGGCCGTGCATGGCCACGGAGGTGAGCAGCGAGCTGTGGAACCAGCCGCGATGCTGATCCGAACCTTCCAGATATAAATCACCCGGCGCAGTGATTTCCGGCCGCATCTGCGCGACGCAATAATGCGCCACGCCCGAATCGAACCAGACGTCCATGACATCCGTGGCCTTGTCGTACTGGTCGACCTCATCCCCTAATACGGAGGCCGCATCAAGATCGAACCAGGCATCGATACCATCTCGCTCTACCCGCTTCGCCACTTCCTCGATGATCTCGTGAGTCCGCGGATGCAATTCGCCGGAGACCTTGTCCACAAACAAGGGGATGGGCACACCCCAAGTCCGCTGCCGCGACACACACCAATCGGGCCGCCCGGCAATCATGCCGCTGATGCGCTGCTCACCCCAACTGGGCATCCAGTCGACGTGAGTGATGGCTTCAAGCGCGCCCTTGCGCAGCCCCGCCTGCTCCATGCTGATGAACCACTGCGGCGTGGCGCGGAAGATCACCGGCGTCTTATGGCGCCAGCAATGCGGATAGGAATGGTGGTACGGAAGGTCCTTGAGCAGCCGGCCGTTCTCGATCAGCACCTTGATGACGTGGGCGTTGGAATCGAACACTTGCTCGCCTGCAAAAATCGGCGTCGAGGGCAGGAATCGGCCATCGCCGCCGACCGGATTGTCGACTTCCAAGTTGTAACGCTTGCCGACGATGTAGTCATCGAGGCCGTGGCCCGGTGAGGTATGCACGGCGCCCGTGCCCGCATCCAAGGTCACATGCTCGCCCAAGATCACGGGAGACTGCCGATCGTAGAATGGATGCTGCAAGGCCAGTAGTTCCAGGGTTTCGCCCTTCACTGTGCCCAAGGTGACCCACGAGGTGATGCCGAGCGTGCTCATCACCGAGTTGACCAACTCAGCCGCCAAAATCAGTCGTTCGACCCCGCCGCCGGCATCGAACTCAATCAGCGCGTATTCGAACTGCGGATGCACGGCCACCGCGCGATTCGCGGGCAAGGTCCACGGGGTGGTGGTCCAAATGGCGAGCGAGGTCGGCACGCCATCGTCGGGGATGCCGGTGCGCTTCGCCAGATCAGATTTATCGACGACCTCGAAGCGCACATAGACGCTCGGCGAGGTCTTGTCTTCGTATTCGACTTCCGCCTCGGCCAAGGCCGAGCGGCAGTTCAAACACCAATGCACGGGCTTCGAGCCCTTGTACAAGTGGCCGTTCTTGATGATCAACGAAAACGCCCGCAGCTGATCCGCTTCGTACTGCGGCATCATGGTGAGGTAGGGATGTTCCCAGTCGCCGAGCATGCCCAGTCGCTTGAAGTCGGTGCGCTGCGCATCGACCTGCTTATGTGCGTAAGCGCGGCACGCGGCGCGGAAGGCCTTGGCATCGATTTTCGCACCCACTCGGCCGTGGGTCTTTTCGACCATCATTTCAATGGGTAAGCCGTGACAATCCCAACCCGGCACATAAGGTGCGTCATAGCCATCCAAGGTGCGCGACTTCAGAATGATGTCTTTGAGGATTTTGTTGACCGCGTGACCTAAGTGAATGGCGCCGTTCGCGTACGGCGGCCCATCGGTCAAAATAAAAGTCGGGCGCCCTTTCGCGGCGGCGCGAATGCGCTCATACAGGCCCTCGCGTTCCCAGGTCGCCAGCATCACAGGCTCACGATTCGCCAGATCGGCCTTCATGGGGAAATCCGTAGTCGGTAAATTTATCGTACTTTTATAATCAGCCACACTTCACCTTAGACAACACCTCGCGGGCGTTCGCCGCGTCGATTTTCATTTGCACCAGCATCGAATCCAACGATTCAAACTTCGCTTCGTCCCGGAGCTTGGCAATGAATTCCACTTCGATTTCGCGGCCGTACAAGTCGCCGTTGAAATCGAACACATGCACTTCCAGCAAAACTTCTTTGCCATCCACCGTCGGCCGCGTCCCTAAGCTTGCGACGGCCGGCATCGCGACATCGCCGATGCCGCGCACCAGCACGGCCAAAATCCCGCACACCGGCGACTTACGGCGCATCAGCCGCAAATTGGCGGTGGGAAAACCCAGCGTGCGGCCCAGCTGCTTGCCATGAATGACCTGGCCCAGCATACGGTATGGTCGCCCCAACAACCGCATCGCACCCCCAAAATCCCCGGCGGCCAGACGTTGGCGCACCGCGGTGCTGCTGACGCGCACACCGTCGAAAACGAAGGGCTCAATCTGCTCCACACCGAATCCCTGCGTACTGCCTGCCTGACGCAAGGAATCAATCGTGCCGCAGGCATTGGCCCCGTAGCGAAAATCGTTTCCCACCACGACGTGACGGACGCCCAACCCCGCCACCATCAATTCGTCGACAAAACGTTGCGGCGTCATGGCGCGCATCAGGTCATCGAAACGCAAGGTCACCAGGCGATCGACGCCTTGCGCCGCAAGCGCCAGGTACTTCTCGCGCCAGCGCGTGAGGCGTGGCGGAGCGCCCGCGGGATCGATGAATTCCTTGGAACTGGGCTCGAATACTAAGACCGTGGAAGCGGCGCCTAATTCCGCGGCGCGGGCTCGGACCACGCCAATCATGTGCTGGTGGCCCAAGTGGACGCCGTCGTAGTTACCCACGGTAAGCACGCAGCCTCGATGGCGCTGCGAGAGATTGTGCAGACCGCGGACTAGTTGCATGGCGAAAAGGCTGATTATACTCAGGTTTCTGCCCTATCGACCACCGCGCGAGCAGAACTTACATTGACATTCACACGCTTCGTCGGCAAGATGCGCGGCTCGGTTTTTAAGGAGTTTGCGCTTTGGCGAATACGAAATCTGCTGAAAAAGCTGCCCGCCAGTCTACGGTGCACCGTGCCCGTAATGATGGCCTCACCTCGCAGCTGCGCAGCGCCATCCGCAAGGCGACCGCCGCGGTGAAGAACGGCAAGCATGCCGAGGCCGTGACGGCGCTCGACAATGCCACTCCGATCATCGACAGCATGGTCAACAAGGGCATCATTCATCGCAATAAGGCCGCTCGTCATAAGAGCCGGCTCACCAAGCAAGTGCGCGCACTCGCGAAATAGGTTTTTTTGACCTTGCAGAAAAAAGCCGGCATTGCCGGCTTTTTTTATGGAGTCAATTGTTCGGCGAGCTCGTCGGACTCGCGCTCCGTGACGCGCGGATTCTCTTCCAGATAGCGCATCACCGCCTGCTTGAGTTCCTCGGTCCCCGCGCCGGTGGCGCCTGAAATCATGAACACGCGCCCCTTCCAGCGCAGTCGGCGCACGATGTCCTTGGCACGTCGCTCGGCTTCCTTCGGCTCCAACAAATCGATCTTGTTGATCACCAGCCAGCGTTCTTTCTTGCCAAGATCCGCCGCGAATTTTTTAAGCTCCGCGACGATGGTTCGCGCGTCCTTCACCGGGTCCGCGTCCGGATCCGGCGGCTCGATGTCGATCAAATGCAGCAGCACCCGCGTGCGCTGTAAATGCTTCAAGAAGCGAATGCCAAGGCCGGCCCCGTCGGCGGCGCCCTCAATCAAACCGGGAATATCGGCCATCACGAAACTGCGCCCCAGCCCTGCGGTGACGACGCCCAGGTTCGGATACAAGGTGGTGAAGGGATAATCGGCCACTTTCGGCCGGGCCGCCGACACCGCGCGGATCAGGGTCGACTTACCGGCATTAGGCAAGCCCAACAATCCGACATCGGCAATCAATTTCAGCTCCAACCCCAACTCGCGCTTCTCGCCAGGCAATCCTAAGCCAAACTTACGCGGTGTACGATTGGTGCTGGACTTGAAGCGGGTATTGCCCCAGCCGCCTTTGCCGCCCTTGGCCACCAGCAATGTCTGGCCCTCCACGGTGAGATCGCCCAAGGTCTCGCCGGTATCCATATCGCTGACGGTGGTGCCGATGGGCACCGACACATACGTATCGTCGCCGCCGTGTCCGGTGCAATCGTTGCCACTGCCTGCCTCGCCGTTCTGGCCCCGATAGGTGCGTGAAATGCGAAAATCAGCCAACGTATTCATGCCCTCGACAGCCTTCAAATAGACGCTGCCGCCCAAGCCGCCGTCGCCGCCGTCCGGTCCGCCAAAGGGCATGAATTTCTCGCGGCGAAAGCTCGCGCAGCCGCGGCCGCCGTTTCCGGCTTGGACTTTAAGCTTGGCTTCATCGACAAATTTCATGGGAACGGCTGCTTACGAGGACACATTAAAAAGGGGGCTCGGTTACCCGGCCCCCTTGAAGATTTCCGATCGCGAGCCCAAAAGCCCGCGCCGAATTACGCTTCGACGCTTGAGTCGGCCTGCGCCACGACGTTGACGTAGGTCTTCTGTTCGGGACCCTTGACCCGAAATTCCACCGTGCCGTGCGCCGTCGCGAACAACGTGTGGTCAGTGCCCATGCCGACATTCACGCCGGGGCGGTAGGTGGTACCGCGCTGACGGATCAGAATGTTGCCCGCGAGCACACTCTCACCGCCGAACTTTTTGACACCCAATCGCTTCGAGTGGGAATCGCGGCCGTTGCGAGTACTGCCGCCTGCTTTTTTATGTGCCATTTAAATTCTCCGAAACTTAGGCAACGATCGATGTGATTTTCACATCGGTGTACGGCTGCCGGTGAGTTCCCTCACGCTTGTAGTGCTTGCGGCGTCGAAACTTGACGATGCGAACCTTGTCGCCCTTGCCATGCTTTTCGATCGTCGCCACTACCTTGGCGGTACCGACATAAGGCGCGCCAATCGTTACCGAAGCTCCGGCACCGACCAATAACACCTGGTTGAATTCGACGCTTGCGCCTTGGTCTGCATCGAGCTTCTCGATACGCACCACTGCACCTTCCTGAACGCGGTACTGTTTACCGCCCGTGGCAATCACGGCATACATAAGCAACTCCGAGGACGGCCGATGGGGCCGCAAAAGAGCCACGAATTGTATCCGTGCCAAGGGTTTAGGTCAAACACCAACCCATGGCCTCCCCTGCGGGCGTCGCACCAGGGACAACGATCTTAGGTACCATGGCGTATTCGCTTGAGCGCCTCATGACACTAGAACAGATTCGTGCACTGGTAACTGCTGATTTTGATGCCGTTGATAAGGTCGTCAAGCAGCGTTTGCACAGCAAAGTCGCCCTGGTCGACCAAGTCGCGACCTATATTATCTATGCCGGGGGCAAGCGCTTGCGCCCCCTTTTGGTGCTTTTGGCGGCCCGCGCGTGCGGGCATTCCGAAGAACGCCATATCGACGCCGCGGCCATCATCGAATTCATCCATACCGCCACGCTGCTGCACGACGACGTCGTCGACGAATCATCGCTGCGGCGCGGCAGAGACACCGCCAATGAGGTCTTCGGCAACGCCACCAGTGTATTAGTCGGGGATTTCCTATACTCGCGCGCGTTCCAAATGATGGTCACCCTCGACCGTATGCGCATCATGCAAATCCTGGCCGATGCCACCAACGCCATCGCCGAAGGCGAAGTGCTGCAATTGATGAATGCCCGCGATCCCAACACCACCGAAGCCCGGTACATCGACGTCATACGGCGCAAAACCGCGCGCCTGTTCGAGGCCGGCGCACAGATCGCCGCCGTATTGAGCGATGCCGCGCCCGACATCGAGGAGTCCTTGGCCCGTTATGGCCGGCACATTGGCACTGCCTTTCAACTGGTGGACGATGCCCTCGATTACCAGGCCGATGAGGCCAGCTTGGGCAAGCACTTGGGCGACGATTTGGCGGAAGGCAAACCCACATTGCCGCTGATTTATGCCATGCAGCACGGCAGCGAAGCCCAGCGGGAGATGATTCGGGGCGCGATTGAACATGGCGGTTTGGACCACTTAGAGGAAATCACTCGCGCCGTTGCAAGCCTAGGGGGGCTTGCGTACACTGCGCGCCTCGCTCAAAGCGAGGCGGATCAGGCGCTTGCGGCGTTGGCACCCCTTCCAGAAAGTGCTTTCAAAGAAGGCTTGAGCGAACTGGCGAAGTTCGCAGTGGCTCGCAAGAACTGATCGCGAATCCGACATCGGGGTGTAGCTCAGACTGGTAGAGCGCGTGGTTCGGGTCCACGAGGTCGCAGGTTCGAATCCTGTCTCCCCGACCAATTTCAATTTTTCATACCGCTACACGCATCTGCGATGCGTCGGTTTGCCACCGACCCTGCAGCCTTGCGTCTTAACATTTCTTGATACTTTTCCTCTAATAAACGTAGGCTTGATCTGACATCCTCTCCCGCGTCGTTGCGGGCTGTGCAAGCCCCAAACCTCACGCAAACTCTTGACGAATCCGGCGCCTTTTCAGCCAGGACGATCGCGAGGCAGTGAACGCGACGCGATTTTCTTTTGCCCACGGACGCCTCTAAAAATATGACAGATTTGACCAGCGAATCGCAGCCGACTCGGCGCAGCCTTTCACAACGCATCAGAACCCATTGGGTCTTATCGACGATCTTGGCGATCATTTTGATTGTCATTGTGGTCGGCTTGATAAAGGTCTTCGCCAAGCCCAAAGCGAAGCCGGCCGCGCCGCCACCCATCAACGTCGCCGCGGCGCCCGCTAAAACGGGTGACATCGATATCTATTTGGACGCGCTCGGCACCGTCACGCCCGTTTACACCGTCACCGTCGCGAGCCGCGTCGCCGGCGAACTGACCGAGGTGCGATTCAAAGAGGGCCAGCTCGTTAAGAAAAACGACCTGCTGGCGGTGGTCGATCCGCGGCCCTATGTCGCGGTGTTGCTGCAAGCCCAGGGTCAACTATCGCGCGACAATGCCTCGCTCAAAAATGCGCGCATCGATCTCACGCGCTACGAAAACTCATTTAAAGAGCACGCAATTCCGCAGCAAACCCTGGCGACCCAGCAGGCGACGGTTGATCAGGATGAAGGCACGGTAAAGCTCGATCAGGGCAACCTCGCCGCAGCGCAGGTAAACGTCGACTACACCCGAATCGTCTCGCCCATCGACGGCCGCGTCGGCTTGCGCGCCGTCGACCCCGGCAACATCGTGCCCGCCAACGGCACCACGGGCATTGCGGTGATTACGCAACTGCAACCGATCACGGTAATTTTCACCATTGCCGAAGACAGTTTGAGCGATGTGACCGAGCAAATGGCTCAAGGCCATACTCTGGCGGTCAAAGCCTTGGATCGCACCAAGCAAAAGCAGATCGCCGACGGCACGCTGCTCACGGTCGACAATCAAATCAATACCACCACCGGCACGGTACGGGCACGCGCGACTTTCCCGAATACGCACAACGAGCTATTCCCCAATCAATTTGTGAATGCGCGCTTACTGGTCAAGACCTTGAAGCAAGTGACCTTGGTTCCCGATGCGGCCATTCAACGCAACAATGATCAAGCCTTCGTCTACGTGATTCAGGCCGATAATTCGGTCAAGGCCCAGAATGTGAAAATCCTCGCCTCGGAGGGCGGGGTTTCGGCGGTGACCGATGTGACCGCGGATCAGCAATTGGTGACCGATGGATTCGATAAATTACAAAACGGATCAAAGATTGCCGTGCGCCAGCCGCCTGCACCGGGTGATAAACCCGCGGCGGTGAAGAAAGCGGGATGAATCCTTCACGCCCGTTCATCCTGCGACCGATCGCGACGTCGCTGTTGATGGCAGCGGTGCTGTTGATAGGAATCATCGGCTATCGGCAGCTGCCCATCGCGGCACTGCCTGAAGTCGACTATCCGACCATGCAGGTGCTGACCTTTTATCCGGGCGCCAGCCCCGAAGTCGTCGCCTCCGCCATCACCGCGCCCCTCGAGCGGCAGCTCGGTGAGGTGCCGGGCCTGAATCAAATGCTGTCCTCGAGTTCCGATGGCGCCTCGGTGATCACGCTGCAGTTTAATTTGAGTTTGAGCATCGACGTTGCCGAACAAGACGTGCAGGAAGCCATCAACGCTGCGCAAAACTTTCTGCCCGCGGGGCTGCCGATGCCCCCGGTCTACAACAAGGTCAACCCGGCGGATGCGCCCATCCTCACATTGGCATTGACCTCGGACACCATGCCGTTGTCGCAGGTCGAGGACTATACCGACACCCGCCTGGCGGAAAAGATTTCACAGCTGCCGGGCGTGGGTGCTGTGACCATCAGCGGCGGCCAAAAGCCGGCGGTGCGCGTGCAGGTTAATCCCACGCAACTCGCCTCCTATGGCCTGAACCTGGAGGATGTTCGCACCGCCCTCACGGCGGCCAGCATCGATACGGCCAAGGGTAGCTTCGATGGTCCCGCGCAGAGTTTTCAAATTGGCGCGAATGACCAGATCACCACCAGCGCCGATTACAAGAAGCTGGTTCTTGCTTATCGAAACGGCGCGCCCGTCATGCTCACCGACGTGGCCAAGGTGGTCGACGGCGTCGAGAACGCGGAACAATCGGCGTGGATGAATTCGGTTCCCGCCGTCATCGTCAACATCCAGCGCCAGCCCGGCGCCAACATCATCGACGTAGTCGACAAGATCAAGGCGCTGCTACCGAAACTGCGCGCCACCATCCCGCCCGTGATCAAGATTGCGGTACTCACCGACCGCACCACCACCGTACGCGCCTCGGTCTCGGACGTGGAATTCGAATTGATGCTGTGTATCGCGCTGGTGGTCGCCGTGATCTTTGTGTTTCTACGCACGCTCGCCGCCACGTTGATTCCCAGCATCGCTGTGCCGTTGTCATTGGTGGGTACCTTCGGCGCGATGTATGCCTTGGGATTTAGTCTCAACAACCTTACCCTCATGGCGCTCACCATCTCGACCGGCTTCGTCGTCGATGATGCCATCGTGATGATCGAGAACATTACCCGTTACGTCGAACAGGGCGAAAAACCGCTGGATGCGGCGCTCAAAGGCGCGGAGCAAATCGGCTTCACCATCATGTCCCTGACCATCTCCCTGATTGCAGTCCTTATTCCGCTGTTATTCATGGGCGATATCACCGGACGTTTGTTTCGCGAATTCGCCATCACCTTGAGCGCGACGATTTTGATTTCGGCCGTGGTGTCACTCACCCTGACTCCCATGCTGTGCGCCAAGCTGCTCAAGCATAAAGACGAATCACAGCAAGGCCGCTTTTATCGCCAATCCGAGCGTGTCTTCGAAAGCATCATCGATTTCTACCGCCGCACCCTGGATTGGGTGTTGGAGCGCCGCACACTCACCCTGCTGGTGGCCGTTGCCACGCTGCTCTTGACCGTACTGCTGTACATCATCGTGCCGAAAGGTTTTTTTCCGGTGCAGGACACGGGCGAAATTCAGGCTGTCTCGGAAGCCACGCAAAGCGTGTCCTTCGCCAAGATGGCGCAGTTGCAGCAGCAGATGGCGGCGACCATTCTCAAAGACCCGTCGGTCGAAAGCCTGTCTTCGTTCATTGGGGTCGATGGCACCAACACCACGCTGAACAGCGGCCGCATTCAAATCAACTTAAAACCCCTATCCGATCGTAAATCGGCGCCGGAGGTTATAGCTTCGCTGCGTGCCTCGCTCGCGAACCTCGATGGCGTCAGCTTGTACATGCAGCCGGTGCAGGACATTTCGGTGGAAGACATCGTCAGCCGCACCGAATACCAGTACAGCATGCAAGATCCCAACGGCGATGAGCTCGCGAGCTACTCGGCGCAGTTCGTCGACCGGCTGAAGCACCTGCCTGAACTTGAGGATGTGGCCAGTGATCAGCAGAACGACGGTCGCCAGGCCGCGCTGTCCATCGATCGGCCTACGGCCTCGAGGCTCGGGATCACGACCCAGAACATCGACGACACTTTGTACGACGGCTTCGGCCAGCGCCAGGTATCGACGCTGTTCACGCAGCTCAATCAATATCATGTCATTTTGGAAGTCGACCCGCGGTTTCGGGTAAGTCCCGACAACCTGGGCGATGTTTACCTGCAATCCGCCACGGGTGGATCAATTCCCTTATCAACCATCGCACAAGTGAGCCAGAAAAGGGCTCCCACGCTCATCAGCCACATGGGCCAATTTCCGGCAACCACCGTGTCATTCAACTTGGCGCCCAATGCCTCGCTCGGCGCCGCGGTCAAAGCCATTCAACAGGTAGAAAAAGACCTGCCGCCGCCGCCGGCCATGGAAGGCACTTTCCAAGGCACGGCGCAGGCCTTTATATCGTCGCTGTCCAATGAATGGATTTTGGTGTTGAGCGCGCTTCTCACGGTGTACATCGTGTTGGGCGTGCTCTACGAAAGCTACATCCATCCGATCACGATTCTTTCCACCCTGCCCTCCGCCGGTGTCGGCGCTCTGCTGGCACTGTTGGTATGCGGCGATGAACTGACCGTCGTTGCCATCATCGGCATTGTGCTGCTGATTGGCATCGTGCAAAAAAACGCCATCATGATGATCGACTTCGCCTTGGAGGCGCAGCGAAAGGAAGGCAAGACCGCATTCGAGGCGATTCACGAAGCCTGCTTGCTAAGATTTCGGCCCATTCTGATGACTACCATGGCGGCGATGCTTGGCGCCATGCCTCTGGCCTTTGGCCATGGCGTTGGCTCCGAGTTGCGCCGGCCGCTCGGCATTACCATCATCGGCGGACTCATCTTCAGCCAAGTGCTGACTCTGTACACCACGCCGGTCATTTATCTTTTCTTCGACGGGCTGGCCGAGCGTTACGAGAAATGGCGTAGCAAGCCCGCAGTCCCGGCGCCTCAACCGTGAATATCTCAGCCGCCTTCATTAAACGTCCCATTGGCACCACCTTGTTGACGGTGGCGGTGGCCTTGGCAGGTATGGCGGGATTCGGCTTGCTACCCGTCTCGCCGTTGCCACAGGTAGACTTTCCCACCATCTCAGTGAGCGCCTCATTGCCGGGTGCGAGTCCCGAAATCATGGCCTCCTCGGTGGCAACACCGTTGGAGCGCGAGTTCGGACGCATCGCCTCAGTGACCGAAATGACGGCGCAAAGCTCGCTGGGTCAGACCAGCATTACCTTGCAATTCGATTTGAGTCGCAGCATCGATGCGGCAACCCGCGATGTGGAATCGGCGATTAATGCGGCGCGCAGCTATCTGCCGGCGAATCTGCCGAGCAATCCCACCTATCGAAAAGTGAACCCGGCCGACGCGCCCATCATGATCGTGGCGCTGACCTCCGATAAGCTAAGCCCGGCGATGCTGTACGACACAGCCTCGACCATTCTGCAGCAGCGCCTGTCGCAGATTTCAGGTGTGGGTCAAGTCGTCGTCGGCGGCAGCTCCGCACCTGCGGTGCGCATCAATGTGAATCCCACCCAACTCAATGCCTATGGCTTGCAGTTGGACGACGTGCGCGCCGCGGTGGCCGCGCAAACGGCGAATGAGGCCAAGGGGAGCTTCGCGGACGCCGACAGCCGCTGGGCCATTAGCGCCAACGATCAATTAATGAAGGCCAAGGATTACATCCCGCTGGTCGTGAGTTACCGCAACGGCGCGCCCGTGATGCTGAGCGATGTGGCCAATGTGCAGGACTCGGTGCAAACCGTGCGTTCCATGGGCTTGGCGAATGGTAAGCGCGCAGCATTGCTGATCATTTTTCGCCAGCCCGGCGCCAATATCATCACTACGGTCGATGCCATCAAGAGGACGCTGCCGCAACTGCATGCCAGCATCAATTCCGAGATCACGATGACTGTGGCATTGGATCAAACCGCCACGATCCGCGCCTCGGTCAAGGACATCGAGCGCACCTTGTTCATCTCCATTGTCTTGGTGGTGGTAGTCGTGTTCCTGTTCTTGCGTGAGTGGCGATCGACGTTGATACCGCTGGTAGCCGTACCCGTCTCTATCATCGGCACCCTGGCGGCGATGTATCTGCTCAATTACAGCATCGACAATCTGTCGCTGATGGCCTTAACCATCTCCACCGGCTTTGTGGTGGACGATGCCATCGTGGTGCTGGAAAACATTACCCGCTACCGCGAACAGGGCATGCCCGCGCATGAGGCCGCGCTCAAAGGGGCCGCCGAGATCGGCTCCACCGTGCTGTCGATGAGCGTCTCACTGGTTGCGGTGTTCATCCCCATCCTGATGATGGGCGGCATCATCGGCCGGCTGTTCCGCGAGTTCGCGGTGGTATTGTCGGTCACCATTTTGGTGTCTTTGGTCGTATCCCTGACCACGACCCCCATGATGTGCTCGGTGCTGCTCAAGGAAAAATCCAAGCACGGCAAGCTCTATGAAGCCAGCGAACGAATCTTTGACCGCATTCTCAAAGCCTATGAAAACTCGCTCGCATGGGTGCTCGACCGCTCCATGCTGGCGCTGATCGTCGCCATCCTCATGGTGGGACTCAGCGTCTATCTCTACATCGTGATTCCGAAGGGCTTCTTTCCTCAACAGGACACTGGCCGTATCAATGGCAATGTGGTTGCGGACCAGGACATTTCCTTTCAGGCCATGCAGGTCAAGATTCAAAATCTGGCCGCCATTGTCAAAGCGGATCCTGCCGTCGCGTACGTGTTGGCGTTCTCTGGGGGCGGCGGCGGAACCACCACCAATACCGGGCGGGTATTCGTATCCTTGAAGCCGCTCGGCGAGCGCCACGAAACGGCCGATCAAATCATCACGCGGCTGCGCCCCAAGCTCAATGCCGTTCCGGGCGCCACGCTGTTCTTGCAGGCGGTGCAGGATGTGCGCATCGGCGGCCGGCAAAGTTCAGCGCAATATCAATACACGATCCAAAGCGACAATCTATCGCTGCTCAATGAATGGGGGCCTAAATTGCTGCAGACAATGAAGGGTATCCACTCACTCACCGACGTCAACAGCGATTCCCAAAACAAGGGTCTATCCGTGAATTTGGTGATCGACCGGGCGACAGCCTCACGTCTGGGCATCACCGCGCAGTCCATCGACAGTGCGCTATACGATGCCTTCGGCGAACGCGAGATCGCCACCACCTACACGCCTTTGAATCAGTACTACATCGTCATGGTGGTCGACCCGAGCTTTTGGCAAAACCCCAGCGCCTTGCAAAACGTCTACGTGTCCTCCAGCACCGGCGGCATGGTGCCGCTGGCCGCATTCACGCATTTTGGCTCGACCACTGCGCCTTTGACGGTAAATCATTCCGGAGTATTTCCGTCCGTGACTTATTCGTTCAACCTGGCACCCGGCGTTGCGTTAGGCGATGCCGTCAATGCCATTAACAACGCCGAGGCAGCAGCCGGCATGCCCACCACCATCACCGGCTCCTTCAGCGGCACGGCGCAGGCCTTCAGTGCCTCGCTGGCCAATGAGCCGCTGTTGATTGCCGCTGCCATTGCGGCGGTGTATGTCGTGCTCGGCGTGCTGTACGAAAGCTACATTCATCCCATCACCATTCTCTCGACGTTGCCCTCCGCCGGCGTCGGCGCACTGCTCGCGTTGCTGGTGACGCACACTGACTTGTCGGTCATCGCTCTGATCGGAATCATTTTGCTGATCGGCATCGTCAAGAAGAACGCCATCATGATGATCGACTTCGCCATTGAAGTAGAGCGGCGAGACCATAAGAGTCCCCGAGACGCGGTCTTCGAGGCCTGCCTGCTGCGCTTTCGCCCCATCATGATGACCACCATGGCGGCATTGCTCGGTGGCGTGCCCTTGGCCGTAGGCACCGGCATGGGCTCAGAATTACGCCGTCCGCTCGGCATCGCGATTGTCGGCGGACTCATCGTCAGCCAAATACTGACCCTATACACCACCCCGGTGGTGTACCTGTACATGGATCGGCTGAATAGCTGGATTTCCAAGTTCAGCATCGGGGCTTCGACCGATCCTGCGGCGCAGGGCAACGAGGCGGCAACATCATGACGCGTCATTCGCTGCGCCGTCCGCTGGCCGGCTTGTTATTCGGGGCATCGTTAGCGCTCACCGCCTGTAATTTCGCGCCGCCCTACGAGCGTCCGCCCTTGGACGCGGGCACGAAATTCAAAGAGGCGGTCCCGGGCGATCCGAAAGCCGAGGGTTGGCAGCCCGCCGATCCCAAAGACTCCATCCTGCGCGGCAATTGGTGGGAGCTCTACAACGACCCGGTGCTCAATGACCTGGAAAGCAAGGTGGCGGTGTCCAACCAAACCGTAATCGCGGCCGAAGCGAATTACCGCGCCGCCCACGCCATGGTGCAGCAGGCGCAGGCCGCGCTGTTTCCAACGTTGAGCGTGGACCCCGCAATCACTCGCACCAAATCCAGCGCCTCCGTAAGCTCGATTGGCGGCGGTGTCATCGCCGGCAGCACGACCGGCGCGACGACCACGACCGGTACCACAACGCCGACGACACCCACCACCGGAACCACCGGAACGGGTTCAGTATCGACCAGCGGCAACACCACGCCCCGCAATATTTTCTCACTGCCCCTGCAAGCGTCTTATCAACTCGATTTGTGGGGCGCGATCCGCAACAACGTGGCGGAGAATCGCTACACCGCCCAAGCCAGCGCCGCGCAACTGGCTGGCGCCTTGCTCAGTACCCAAACGGCGTTGGCTCAAGACTATTTCCAACTGCGCATCGCCGATGAGCTGCGACGCATTTTGGGTTCTACTTTGGAAGACTTCCAGGCCAACCTGCACTTGGTCCGCACGCTGTTCAATAACGGTCTGGCTTCAGACGAAGACATCGCTCAGGCCGAATCGCAATTGCAATCCGCAATGGCGCAGGCCACCGATCTTGGCATCACACGCGCGCAATACGAACATGCCATCGCGGTTCTGATCGGGCTGCCGCCCTCTGAATTCTCGTTGCCCTACCAGCATTTCAACCAGCCGCTGCCGCCGGTGCCGGTCGGGGTACCTGCGGAGATGATCGAGCGCCGCCCCGACATTGCCGCTGCAGAGCGACAAGTGGAAGCCACCAATGCGTCGATTGGCGTCGCGCGGGCTGCGTACTTCCCCACACTGACCGTCAGCGGCACGGTGGGCTATGAGTCGACCGAGTTGAGTCAACTATTCAAGTGGCCGAACTTCTTCTGGTCCATCGGGCCAGACCTGGCACAAACTATTTTCGACGGCGGTGCGCGCCGCGCCGTCACCGCTCAGGCCCGGGCCTTGAACGATCAGGCCGCCGCCAATTATCGGCAAACCGTGTTGAGCGCTTTGCAAAACGTGGAAGACAATCTCGCCAGCTTGCGCATTCTGGCGCAAGAAATTCAGCAGCAGCATGCGGCATCGGTGGCGGCGGAGCGGGCCGTGAAACTATCGGTCATCCGCTATCAAAACGGCGTCGACAGCTACCTCAATGTGATCACCGCGCAAAACTCATTTCTGACGGCGCGGGAGGCCGAAGTGAATGTGCAGCTGCGCCAACTGACCGCCAGCGTCAATCTGATCGATAACTTGGGCGGCGGCTGGGCCACCACGCAGCTATCAGACAGCGAGCGGATGGCCATGCACTCGCGTGCCAGCGATGCGAACCAAGCGGCGCTCGACACCGGCACGCCGGCCGATACGCCCAATCCACCGCCGCTGCCGCCGCGGGAAATCAAGCCCGATGACATGCTCAAACAGGACCAAGAGGCCGTCAGCGACAAGCACTAGCCGGCTTTTGCGAAGTGCATCGCAATACTAACAGTTGATATTATATGCGTCACTATTATAAGATAGTGACCTATGAGCCCGCCCAAGGTCTCCGCGACCCCAGCCCCGCACACTTTTGGCTACCTGCTGAAAGACACCTCGAAGCTCTACGTGCAGCGCTTCGAGGAGCGCGCCCGCAAGCTCGGCATGACACTGCCCCAGTG
>CAZZWE010000047.1:0-27671 GCA_964657675.1 uncultured Steroidobacteraceae bacterium | reverse complement strand
TGATCACCGACTCCTCGTTCAAGATCGAATATGCCAATCGAGCCTTCACCACCCTGGTTGGGGCCGAAACGCGGCCGGATGTGTTGGGTTACTCCTTGCTCGGTTGGCTACTGCTGACGGCGGCTGATGTCGAGTATTTGGGTCAGCGGCTGTCGCAGCGGCAGGCGGCTGAAACGATTGCAACCGCAATGCGCCCCAGCGAGGGCAAATCCCGGCAAGTGGAGCTTTACGCGGTCCCGGTGCCCGATGGAATAAATAGCCGCTGGGGTTTCACCGTCAGGATGCTGCCGCGCCTCAACTGATTATTGCCTCTTTTAGTTTTGGCGAGTAAGGTCGGGGCGTGCTCTAGGGGAAGAGTTCGCATCCAATAATAACGGCCGCATGTACAACCGAACTTCAATGGCTTCCGATGAATTTACCGAGGGAGGCACGTCCGAACACCTCGAGACGGCATCGGCAGGAAACTCCGTGGAAGATCATCGCCTTGCGCGCCTCAGCCGGTTGATCGAGGGGGAAATCATTCCCCGTCTGCTGATATGCCACACTGTGACCACCCGCAGGTTAACCGCGGGCAGCACCCTTCACCTCACCCCCGCGAATGTCGCCGAGCTCGCGCGGCTCATCCTTGAACCCGAACCCGCCTTGGCGGACGCATACCTGGAATCACTCAGGTTGCGCGGCGCCTCGCGCGGTTTGCTTTGCGCAGAACTGCTGGCACCCACCGCGAAACATCTGGGCGAACTTTGGGAACGCGACGTCTGCGATTTTGCCGCCTTCACCCACGGACTTCAGCGCCTCGAAGCGGTGCTCAACGAATTTCGCGATAGTAACGGTTAGTTGGCGGCTCCTTGCAGTGAGGCCGTGGGCGCAGATCCAGTGGCCGGCGCTGTTGCAGGCACGTCCGGGTGGTGCATGGCGCCTTGCAGCTCCGGATAGTCCTTGGCCATGCTTTCGCCATATAAGGGCTTGAACAAACCTTGATGGCAGGTCGCACAGCTGACTTTCGCAACATCCCCCAGCACGCCCAAACGATGTTGCGGGAACGTCGAGGTGAGCGGCACCAGGTAGTTGTTATTCAAGTCGCGCGCCAAGCGGATGCCATACCAGGCGGTGGTGCGCTTAGGGGTGCTGGCATCCCAGACGGCGAATGAACGCGAGTTGTGGCAGTAGGTGCAGTTCACGCCCAACGACTCCGACATGTTGATCATCAAAGCATACGTGCTGTCGGTCTGTTTGATGGATGATCGGTTGCCATCCGGCAATGCATCGTTGGAAATGACACGGATGTTGTTATCTTGAAGTAAGAATCGCGTCAGCGGATCGTAGGGCAGCGCCGACAGGCCGGCGGTAGTCGACGGTTTATTCTTGCCGGCATTGCCCGCAATCAACCCGGTCTCGCTCGACAGTCCTGGATTCGTGAACCAGACGTTTTGCGGCACGGCGTTACCACGGTGACAGGTGTAGCAGGTCACTCCGGTGTCGGCCACATGGTTCTTCCAATCAGAATTGATATGGCGGACCATTTCAATCATTCGTCGCGCGACCACTTTCGTGTAGCGGTCGTCGCTCGCCATGTTGCTGCTATGACAGTAATTGCAGCTCTGATCGGGCGGTGCCACCCACTGCGTCATCGCCAGCATCACGCGTGTGAATTGCGCCACATTCAAATCCTTGAGCACTTGAATGTTCTGATAAACGCTGCTGGCAAGAGGACCGTCTGCGGGAGCCGGCGGGATCGGTGCCGGCACCACATTGTTGTGGGCCTTGGCCGCATCGAGGCGCGGATTGATTTCTTGTTGCATGGCCAAACCACGGTAGCCGCCTTGTACGGTCTCCACCGGCGGTCGCTCACAGCCACTTAAGCCGACGATCAGCGTTACCGCACAAATCTGCGCAGCGAATATTGTTCTCATTGTGGCGTCCCCGTCAGGGTTGCCGGATCGATGACCGGCGGAAATACATGTGGGTACATGGGTGCCACGTGATGCTTCACGGCCCACAGATACCAATTGTCAACCACGGTTCCGGTCAGCAGGATGCCGATACCGCCCACCAGCGGGCAAAGCACCGCGAACCACCAGGCCCAGCGATGGATCGATTCCATGGTGGCGTTGAACCCCATGGTCCAGCGCCAAAACAAGGCGGCGCGTTCCGAAGCCGTTCCACGGTCGACGATCTGCTCCAACTCCCGATCGCCGCCTAAGCGGCTGACCGCCAAAATGGTTCCGCCATGCATGGCGAACAACAGCGTGGACCCGTACAAAAATGCAATGGAGAGACAGTGAAACGGGTTGTAGAACAAGTTGCCGTAACGGATCGAGAACGCAGCGGTCCAATCCAAGTGCGGAAAAATCCCAAACGGCACCGCTTCGCCGAAGCTGCCCATGAGAACCGGACGAATAATACCCAGAACCAGCATCAGCCAGATGGCGGACAGAAAGGCCCACGCCACATGGGTGCCCATGTTCAAGGCCTTGGCGCGCCGATACATGCGCAGCCACCACAGCAGCACGGAACTGGTCAGAAAAAATCCCGCCATCAACCACCAACCGCCATCCTGGAGCCGCGGAAAATGCAAGCCATTGGCCGGCGACGGCGGCTCAAGCGCCAGCCAGGGTAACTGCCGCACGAACTGGATCGGATTCCAGTGCACCGAGGCGAACATATTGAGACCAATGATCTCAAAGGCGATGAAGCCGCAGATCAAGGACAACAGCCCGGTCGTGCCGAGATAAATCGGCCCGATTTGAGCGTCGCCGAAACGTCCCAGCAGGTGACTGAAAGCTCCTCTGCCTTCACGTCCCCAGGGACCGCGAGGCAATGGGACGCCGGGATATGCCGGCGCCCGGATCTGAACGCGCGTAAATATATTCTGATATTCAGCCATGGTTATCCCCGGTCAGTTCGCTTTAATTCCAGATCGACAGGTTGAGCCACCAGCCCCACCATTCGGGCCAGCCGCGGGTCCAAAACGGTCCGCTGATTAAGATGCAGATGGCGCTCCAAAACCCCGCGCTGATGGCGAGGAAAAGCCCCAAGCGATGAATTCCCAGCGATCCGATCGAATAGCCAATGGTGTCGCGGAAATAAGTGTTCTCATGTTCAGCCGTCAGTACCGGGCCCGTTCTCGGATTAGCCGCCGACAGGATCACCGCGCCGTGCAGCGACAGAGCTAAGGTGGTCGCGAAGAAAAAACTCACGGCCAACATGTGTGCGGGGTTGTAGTGAAAGTGCAGGTACTGGTATCCGGTATTCGACACCCAATCGAGGTGGCTGAAGATTCCATAAGGAAATCCGTTGCCCCAGGCGCCCAGCAAGAAGGGCCGAATCACCTCGAGCGTCACATAGGCAAAGATGGCCACGCCAAATGCGAATGGCACGTGATAACCAATGCCCAGCTTGCGGCAGATCTCCACCTCGCGCAGTGCCCAAGATACGAAGGAGCCGACCGCGCAGACCGTAATGATCTGCCACAGACCGCCCTCCCGGAGCGGCGCAAGACCGAGCCCATATTTGAGGTCCGGTGGGGCAATGTTGATTTGCCAGATATTCCACGTAGGGCCAATCGCTGCGCCCCATATGATCAGCAAAGTGCCAAGTACCGCGAAGAATGCACTCGTAACCCCGAAGAACCCCACATAGAAGGGTCCCACCCAAAAGTCGAACAGGTCGCCGCCGAGCAAGGTGCCGCCGCGGACTCTGTATTTTCGTTCAAAACTGAGCATCGCCATGGTTGTGATCCCTACGTTTTCGCGCTCACCAGGTCGCTTCCGGCAGCGGACGGGTCAGATGTCTCATGGACATGCGCCCCGCCGCCGCCGTCGGCAACAGTTCTAAGGCTTGGCCGCGTCGGGCAGCGTAGACATATGCTGCGCTGCTGCCGAGGGCGCCGCGTGGCCGCCCAGCCAATTGAATCTGTCGGTGCTCAGCAAAATGAAATGAATCAACAATGCCAACACGAACAGAAACGAGAACAGAGCAATCAACGCTCTGCGCGGATCGAAAAGAAGCCATATTCGCCACATTTTTTAGTCTCCTATGCGAAACAGTGAATCAAGGCAAACCACCCGCGTGGAGAAACCTAGAGCCACGGCCGCCATTGCCACACTAAAAAGTGCGCGACTGCCGCAATTACCGTGAAAATAATAAAGCTAGTCACGAATATCCCGTGAAACTCTTTAGCTTCCCTTTCCGTGAGCCCCGAGAGCGAGCGCTTTTCTTCGTCTACCATATCTACTCCTCCTCAACCGGCCCCGCGGCCGTCATCTGCGCTACATATCGCGCAACTTTGCAGCCGAACGGTTGGCCTTCCCGTTCCGCCGCGCCTTCCGCCCGAATCACTCCGGCCGGATTATCAACCCCTCTGCATCGCGCGAGCATCTGCCTCATGCAGGTTCTCGCAAATGTTCCACTGTAATTTCATCATCGGCGGCGAGCCTCGCCGCTCGTTCGGCCGAATCACGCAAACGTTTGGCCGCCGAGATGCGCACCAATACCGGCTTGGCGGATACCAATTCCTCGAACATCTGCTGCGCGCCGTCGCTCCAGGGCAGCTCCTGATGCAACCGCGACGGCGTCGGATCGACTTTGTCGAGTTCCGAGCCCAGCGGCAGAATGTTGAACAGCGCATCAAACAGCGCGTTGCACACTTCTTGAATGAGGTAAGTCGCGCCGCTGTATCCCATGAACGGCGTGCCGAGATGCCGGCGAATGATGGCGCCGGGAAACGATGCGGGAATGTACATAGCGCGCACCGCGCTTTCGGCCATGTACATGCGCTCGTTGAAGCTGCCGAACATCACCAATGGCGGGGTGTCCTTGATGGCCTGCCGTACCGCTTGGTTATCAGGCTTGATCCCAGGCCGTCGCGAGAATGAAAAGGTGCAGGGCAAACCCATCTCGGTCTCGAGAAAATGCCGCACGCCGCGGGCATAGGTCTCGTTGGCGACGATCGCAAAGCTCGCGGTGCCGAAGAAATCCTGCGTGACCGAGCGCCACAGATCCCATAGCGGCTTGATGGTAGTGTGCTTCTCGCGCTCGATGAAGGGCTCAGGGTCTAGGCCCAGCAGTTCGCCCATGGTACGAAGGAATTTGGTCGTGCTGTGCAGGCCGATGGGTGCCTGCAGATACGGGCGGTCCAAGGTTTCGCACAATAAGCGGCCGAATTCGCGGTACATGCAAATATTGACGTCGGCATCGACCAAGCGCGGCACATCTTCCAGATGGCTGCCGAGCGGGAACGTCAAATTTATTTCTGCGCCGATGCCTTCCACCAGCCGGCGAATCTCAGCCAGATCGCTCGGCGTATTGAAGGTCCCGTAAATCGGTCCGATGATATTGACGCGCGGTTTACGACCCTCTTCGCGCGGCTTGGGCGCAGGAATTTTTTTCTTGCCGTATTCGCTCCATAGCCAGCTCATCGCACGGTTGGCGCATTGCCATTGATCTTCATCGATGGTGCGCGGCAGAAATCTCTGGATGTTGGTGCCTTCGGGCGTGACGCCGCCGCCAATCATCTCCGCGATGGAGCCCGTGACGACCACCGCCGGCAGTTCGGGATTCAAAGTCTTGTGCGCGCGCTTCATGGCGCCTTCAGTGCCGTGTTGGCCGAGTTCCTCTTCACCCAGCCCGGTGACGACAATCGGCAGCTCATGCGGGGGCAGCCCATCGGTGTAGTGCAGCACCGAGGTCACCGGCAGATTTTCACAGCCCACCGGTCCATCGATGATGACCTGCAGGCCTTTGATGGCAGTGAACACATACACCGCGCCCCAATAGCCGCCTGCGCGATCATGGTCGAGGATCAGCATCAGCCCATCTCCTCGGCTTTGCGCTTGGCCGCCAGTTTTGCAAGTTGCGCCTTGTAGCGCTCGCGGAACTGCGGATGATCTTCGGGCGCCTCTTGCCACACGCCGGCTGAATGCTCAACGCCCACGCCCGCGAAAAACTCGCGCATTTCATCAAAGCGGGCTTGATTCGCCAGTGCCGCGTTGACGACCTGCGCCAATGAGCCCGCGCCGGCCGGTCCCATCAAGGGCCGCGCCGAGATCAGATTGGTGAAGTACAGCGAAGGGATGGCCAGCTCTTTGGCCTTTTGCACCACCGGGGTGGTACCGATGGCCAAGTCGGGTTGAAATTCCGCCATGGCCGCCAAGTCTTGTTCGAGCGATGCCCGGTATTGCAGCTTGACCCCTTTCGCTTCCAGCCATTCGCGGTCAGGGTCTGACCAGGGTGTGCGGGGGCAGGCGGTGCCGACATAGCGAACGTCCGCGCCGCTTTCGATCAACAACCGTGCCACCAGCAATTCGGAGCCTTCGTAGCCGGACAAAGTGATGCGGCCGCGGATCGGCGACTTGCTCAGGGCCGCTTTGACGGCCGGCAAAATCTTGTTTTGCGCGGCCGCGATCCGCTCAGCGCCCACGCCGCAGGCATTGCCGATGGCGGACAGCCACGCCGCAGTACCCTCGTAACCCACGGGCGCCGAACCCACGATGCTACGCCCCGCTGCGCTGAACTCACGCACCGATGCGGTGTAGAACGGATGAATGGCGGCAACCACGGCGCAATCGAGCGCGGCATACAGTTCGCGCCATTCACGGGTCGGCACCACGGGTCCCGCTGCCAAGCCCAGCGGCTCGAGCATCATGCCAATCCCGATGGGATCGGCGGGAAACACTTCGCCGAGCAAAGTCACCGTGGGTTTCGAATGACGCCCGCCGCGCGGCGCCTGCACCGGGCCTTGTTGAGCCTCGGCGCGGGCATAGCGCAACATGGCGCCGGCCAGTACGTCTTTTGCCTCGGCATGCGTCGGAACGCCGAAACCCGGCACGTCGATGCCAATGATGCGCACGCCGTTGATTTCCTTAGGCAGCAATTGCAGCGGCACGCCGGAGGCCGTGGGTACACACAGATTGATGATGACGACGGCATCGTAAAGCGCTGGGTCCGCGAGCTTGAATACCGCTTCGCGAATGTCCTCGAACAGCTTGCCGGTGACCAAGGTTTCGGAATTGAAAGGTACGTAGCCCACGGTGCGTCGCGCGCCGTAAAAATGCGAGGTGAAGGTCAGGCCATACACACAGCACGCCGACCCCGACAACACGGTCGCCGTGCGGCGCATGCGCAATCCCACCCGCAGGGAGCCGAACGCCGGACACATGCTTTGCGGCTGGTCGTGGGGACCCGTGGGATAGTCGGCGGCATATTTGGCAAGCGTTGCGCTTTTGCCCGCAGCCGCGGCGGCGCGCCGCAACTCATCCTTGCCGCCATGACATCCGACTCCAGCCGCGATTTGAGGGAGTGCGCTCACTGGGTCAGACCGTGTCGTAAACAATCTCTAAGGTGGGTTTGTCGATGAACGAGGCGCCGCACATGTCCTCATGCGAGGCGGGCTCGAGCACCACGTTGCGTCCCACGACTTCGCCCTTGAACAGCGCGAGCAATTGATCCTGGGTCAGGGGTTTGGGCCTAAGCGGCGGCGCCGATGCGACGTTCGCGGCCAACTCTTCGAACAAAGGGCCCCAGGCGGTGCCCGGACGCCCGACGATGTCGTAATTGGCGCTCTTGCGCCGAATGTCGTCGTTGGCGGGGATGGCCGCCAGGATGGGAATGCCGGCCGCGGCCGCGAAGGCCTGGGCCTCACCCGACCCATCGTCCTTGTTGATCACCAAGCCGGCGACACCGACATTGCCGCCGAGCTTGCGGAAGTATTCCACCGCCGAACACACATTGTTGGCGACATACAGGGATTGCAGGTCATTGGAGCCGACGACGATGACCTTTTGGCACATGTCGCGGGCGATCGGCAGGCCGAACCCGCCGCACACCACGTCGCCAAGAAAATCCAGCAGCACGTAGTCAAAACCCCACTCGTGAAATCCGAGCTTCTCGAGCAATTCAAATCCATGGATGATCCCGCGCCCGCCGCACCCGCGGCCGACCTCAGGTCCACCAAGCTCCATCGCGAACACGCCGTCGCGCTTGAAGCACACATCGCCGATGGCCACCGGTTCGCCCGCCAGCTTTTTCTTCGCCGAGGTTTCGATGATGGTCGGACAGGCCCGACCGCCGAACAGCAAGGAGGTGGTATCGCTCTTCGGATCGCAGCCGATCAGCAATACCTTCTTGCCCTGCTGCGCCATCATGTAAGACAGATTGGCGAGCGCGAAGCTCTTGCCGATGCCGCCCTTGCCGTAAATGGCGATCACCTGAGTTTCCTTGGTCGGTTTGTCAGTGACCACCGCATCAGGCTCAATCGCCGCTTCGTCGCGCAAGGCCTGCAGGCGGCTTTGCTCAGATTTCAGAGCCGCCGATGTTGCGAACGATGTGCTCATGAAAGTGTTCTCCAATCCAAAACCATTTTTAAACAAGAAGGATCGCCAAAGGCCGTTCGATAGGCGTCAGGCGCCGAACTGGCTTGTTGTCGATGAGTAATTAATCCGTCGATCGATAAGTCGCCCGACTCGATCAGAGTCTTCACGGCGAGCAGATCTTCCGGGCGCCACTCGGCCGCAATCCGCAGTCTCGCCTCACGCATAAAGGCGGGCGGAAAACTAAAATGCAGCGACTCGCTGTAAAAGCCTGCCAGCACGACTTCACCGCCCGGCGCCAGTCTGGCGATCAAAGTATCGAGTAGGCCGCTGTCGCCGCTCACGTCGTAGATGGCGCGGTAATCGCGGCGCGAATCCGCGTCGGGATGCTTCACCTCATATCCCAACGCACCATCGGTCCGCCCAGGATTGCGTTCCCAGACCACCGGCGCACGAGCACCCAGCACCAAAGCGATACGTGCGATCAGGCGACCCAGCACCCCATGTCCTATGATGAGATCAGGCAGTACGGCATGCGCGGCCGCCACCGCGTGATAGGCCGTTGCCGCCAATGCCAGCAGCACGCCTTGCTCGCCGATCTGTTGATCAATAGGCGTAACCCGTGCGCCAGGCACCACCAATTTCGCAGCGGCGCCGCCGAAAAGTCCGCGCACCTCACCGAAACAGCGTGCACCCGGAACAAATACCCGCTCTCCGACCTGTCGCTGGCTCGCGGCGCCCGCATGGGTAATTCTGCCCACCGATTCGTACCCAGGCACCAAGGGATAACCCATTCCCGGGAATGGCGGCATGCTGCCGGTCCAGAGCAGTCGCTCGGTACCCGTGCTGATGCCCGACCAGTCCACGTCCACCACCACGTCCTCATCCGACGGCTCGCTCAACGCTAAGCGGCTCAACACCAAGTGTTGAGGCCGTTCCAATACGACCGCCAAGGTGTCGAGCGCGGGGATGTGAGGTTGAGAACTCATCGAAGTGTCACAATACTCTGACTCTTTAACATGTCAACTCGTCGGTACACTTTTTTTAAGCGCTTTTGTTGGCGACGATGAGTCGGCATTGCAATGGTTGACGGGTTGAGACCATTTGCGAGGTGGCAAAACCCGCGTTCTTCAGCATCTCGCGCAGATCTTCGGGCGAGCGCGGCTTGCCTCGACCCATCGCCAACAGATAGAAACCAAAGTAGGCGTCGCCGACAGGAGCCGCACCCGGCGTGTGCATCATGGGTTCAGCCAATAACAAAATGCCTCCGGCCGGCAGCGCGCGGTACGCGCGTTGCAAAATTCTCTGCGCATCGAGATCCGGATGATCGTGGATGACGCGAACCAGGGAGATGACGTCGGCGCCTTGCGGTAACTCATCCGTCAGAAAGTTGCCGCCCAAGGCGGAGGCACGGGCTTGCAGTCCGTGTTGCGCAAACCGTCGCGCCGCGCCCTCCGCCACCGGCGGCAGGTCGAATAAGCGCAGTTCCAAAGCGCCATAGCGCGCGCCAGCCGCGATGAGAAAGCTGCCGTCGCCGCCCCCCACATCGAGCAGCTGTCGATGTTTTTGCAGCGGATAGGCATCCAGAATTTCATCCGCCACCAGCGTCAAGGAATTGCCCATCAACGCGGTGTAGTCGGAGGTTTGCGGTGAGCGCAGCGCGGCCGGATTTTTCGCCGACGCATACGCCCAATAGCGTGCCAACTCGGTTTGATCACGTTCCCCGCGCAACAGGCCCACCGGATCGCTCAAGTCGGCATACAACAATCGATGGTGCTCGACCATGGCGCTCACGCCCGGGTTGCCCACCATGGCGGCGCCCAGCGCGCCCAAACCGAACTTGTTGCCCATCCGCTTATCGACCAATTGCAGCGAAACAGCCGCCTCGAGCAGTCGCTCCGTGGACTCGAGCGGTACGTTCAACTGCTCGGCGATGGCAATCGCACTTTGCGGACCGGCCGCCAGCAAATCGAACAGTTTCAGGCGCACACAGGCATACAGAATCTGCGAGTACACAAATCCCGCGCACACATCGAATAAGGCTTTTGCTCGCTTCCTCGCGGTCGGACGAGTCAGCGGAAAGGAGGCGGCCCAGCGTTGAAATCGTGGACTCGACAACCAGCGATCTCGGATCGAGAGATAGCGGTCAGTCCACGCCATGGGCGATGAGGTGATCAAGCCGCAGGTCGGGCCAGTTCTCGAGGCAGCAAGCGGCTCGCCTCAGCCAGAATATGCATTTGCAAGTCCTTGGCGCCGGGACAATCTGGAATCGATTCGATGGCCGAGGCGACCAATGATTCCAAACGCTGCACCGAGGTCCCGACACCGAGGCAACGCACGGCGTTAGGCCGGTCCAGCGCCGCATCTCGGCCCGTCGGTTTGCCCAGTTCGGCCTCGGTGGAGAAAACATCGCGGATATCGTCGGCGATTTGATAGGCCTCGCCGATCCTCTCGCCCAACGACTGCCATTGATTGCCGTCGTATCCGGCGGCGCAGGCTCCGGCTGCAGTCGCAGCCGCAAATAACGCGCCGGTTTTCGCGCGCTGGTACTTCGCCAGTGAGACCGTGGGCTCGCATTCCCAGGATTGGCCGGCGATGATCCCATTCGGTGCGCCGACGGAACGTGCGATGATATTGATCAAACCGCCCAATCGCGCCGGCGCCGATTCGCCCACCCGCGCCACGGCCTGGAACGCGAGCACCAGCAACGCATCGCCGGTCAACACGGCGATGCGTTCGCCATACATTTTGTGTACCGACGCCCGCCCGCGACGCGTCACGGCGTCGTCGAAACACGGAAGATCATCGTGAACCAAAGAGGCGCAGTGGAGAATCTCGATGCTGGCTGCGGCCGCCGCCGAGACACTGGGCTGGTCATCCCCGCAGGCGCGGGCGACCGCCAAACACAGCCGCGGACGGATGCGTGCCCCGCCCGGAAACACCGAGTAGCGCATTGCGGCGGTTAATAGCGGGGGAGACTCTAATCCTCGCGTCAGCCCAAAGGCTTGGGCCAAAGATCTCTCGACTCGGGCAATGGCGTCCACGCATACCCCCACATTGTAAAGACGAATTGTCAGTTGTAGATGTAATCTTATATAGACACTCTGTACCATGGGTCAAGAAAAATCGAGGGGCTAAAGTTGGGTACCAGGCGGGTTGCCGTGATCGGCGCCGGAATCGGAGGTTTGACGGCCGCAATCGACCTGGCCAGCGCCGGTGTCGAGGTGACGGTGCTTGAGCGCGCCAGTCATCCGGGCGGCAAGGTGCGAACCGCGGCCGTGTCGGACCGGTTGATTGATGCCGGACCCACCGTGTTCACCCTGCCCAATGTGTTTGACACGTTGTTCGACGACGCGGGTGATGATTTTCGGCGCCGCGTGACTTTGATACCCGCGGGACTGCTCGCGAGGCATGCCTGGAACTCCCCCGCCACCTTGGATTTGTATTCGGACGTGGAGAAAACCGCCGCCGGCATCGGCGAATTCTCAGGCGGACACGATGCCCAGGGCTACCTTGAATTCGCCGCGCAGGCACGGCGCATATTTCGCACGCTGGATCGCACCTTCATGAAGGCCGCCCGACCGACGCCTTTCGAACTGATGCAGCGCATCGGCCCCCGTCATGTCGCTGACCTCTGGAATATCCAGCCTTTTGTCACGCTGTGGCGTTCGACCGGGCGTTATTTTCGCGACCCACGACTGCGGCAACTGTTCGCACGCTATGCCACTTATTGCGGCTCGTCGCCCTTCGCCGCGCCGGCGACGCTCATGTTGATTGCGCATGTCGAACAGGCCGGGGTCTGGTACATCGAAGGCGGCATGTCGCGATTGCCCCTGGAGTTAGCGGCCTTGGCAACTCGCAAGGGCGCGCAGATCCGCTACGACAGTGGCGTCCGAGAAATCACCGTGAATCGCGGTCGCGTCGCCAGCCTCGAAATGCTCAACGGCGAGCAAATCGCGGTCGACGCTGTTGTCAGCAACGCCGATAACAGCGCCTTGGCCGCCGGGCTATTGGGGACTCAAGTGCGCAGCGCGGTCCGCGGCATTGCACCCTCTGCCCGCTCACTGTCGGCCGTGACCTGGAACCTTCTGGCCCATGTGGATGGATTTGATCTGGCGCATCACTCGGTTTTTTTCGGAGAAGACTACCGCACTGAGTTTTCTGACATCTTCAGACATCAGCGACTTCCCGCCTCGCCCACCGTTTACATCTGCGCGCAGGATCGCTGCGATGACACACTGGCCGATTCTCAACGCCCCGAGCGGCTACTGTGCTTGATTAACGCACCCCCTCGCGGTGACACGCATTTCTTTGAACCCGCGGAGATCGACGCATGCAAAGACCGCATTTTCCAGCGCCTGCAACAGGTGGGACTGACGATTTCACACCCACAGCATGCCTGCGTGACGACCACGCCATCGGACTTCCATTGGCTGTTCCCAGGAACCGGGGGCGCGTTGTACGGACCAGCGTCGCACGGATGGATGTCCTCTTTCAAACGGGCGGGATCCCGCAGCCTGATCCCAGGCCTGTACTTGGCGGGCGGGAGTACGCACCCGGGTCCCGGCGTTCCAATGACCGCGATCTCGGGACGACTGGCAGCAGCAGCCATTATCGCGGACTTTGTTTCGATCGCCCGGTCGAGCCCGGCGGTTATGCATGGTGGTATGTTGACGCGTTAAGCGATGACGGCGCCTACGCGCTGACCGTGATTGCCTTCGTCGGCAGCGTGTTCTCACCCTACTATGCTTGGGCGAGGCGACGCGGCAGCGCCAATCCGTACAATTATTGCTCGCTGAACGTCGCGCTGTACGGCAATAATTCCGCACGCTGGACCATGACGGAACGCGGCGAAAAACGTTTGCGGCGGTCCGCGTCCGTTTTATCGATCGGCCCCAGTCACATGCGCTGGACCGGGAGTGCATTGGAAATTGAGATAGACGAGCGAGGCGCGCCGTTGCCGCGGCGGGTGTGCGGCAAAATTCGGCTCTTTCCGAGCCACTTGAACGACCGCAGTTTTGCGCTCGACCCCGCCGGCCGCCACCAATGGACACCGTATGCGCCGTGTTCCCGTGTGGAAGTTGAACTGTCGCAGCCCGCGCTGCGTTGGTCGGGCAACGGCTACTTCGATGCGAATTTCGGTGCCGCATCGCTCGAAACTGACTTTAAAAACTGGACTTGGTCGCGAGCCAGCGGCCCCCAGGGTACCTCGGTGCTGTATGACGTGATCGGCCGCGATGCGAAGCCGCGCTCACTGGCGTTGCGCTTCTCGGATTTTGGCCGCACTGAAGCCATCGAACCGCCGCCCACGGTCCAATTGCCGAACTCGAAATGGGGTGTAAAGCGTCAGACCCGTGCCGAGTTCGGCTGCGAGCCTCGCATCGTGAAAACTTTGGAAGACGCGCCTTTCTACAGCCGCACGCTGCTGGATGCTTCGGTGCTCGGCGTAAAGGCGGCAGCCGTCCACGAAAGTCTGGATTTAGACCGCTTTAGCTCGCGTTGGGTGCAATGCCTACTGCCTTTCAGGATGCCAAGACTGGCGCTTTGATCGACGCCGCACGCTCCGAGCGCTCCAAGCGCTCGAATAGATCAAGCACCCACACCACGCGATCCCCCAGTCGGCGCTTGGAACGCTCGGCATCGGGAGCCTCGCTGATCAAACCCAGCAGAAAATCGCCTTCCGGCAGATAGTCGGCAATCGCGCCAGCGGTGCGCCCTATTTGCGAGGCTGCCAGCGCTTGCGCCAGCAGACTGAGTTTGCGCGACCTTTTGACCACCGCACGCTGACTCACCGAATCGAAGTTGCGCCGTGCGACTTCGTGGCCGATCTCGGCGTACAGCAGGCGCGCCGCATACATACTCGGCCGACAAGCGCGCGGTAAGCGGCAAAGCCCTGATTCGCTGCGCTTATACAAAATCTCAGCCGCTTCGAGCACCCGGCGGACCACGCCGGCCAGCGCAGCATCGAACACCGGGTTCGCGAGCCAGACCTTAGGATCGATGCCGGCTTCGCGCATCCATTGCATCGGTAAATACAGCCGGCCGTGCCGGGCGTCTTCGCCAACGTCGCGGGCAATATTGGTCAGCTGCATCGCGACTCCGAGGTCGCAGGCGCGCGCCAGCGAGTCGCGATCGGTCACCCCCATGACCAAAGACATCATCAGCCCGACCGTGCCCGCCACCCGAATGGCGTAGTCGGTGAGATGCGAAATGGTCTCGTATTGGCGATTCTGTGCATCCCACGAAAATCCTTCTAACAACGCGGCGGGGATGGCTTTCGGGATGGCATAGGCCCGCACCGTGCCGGCGAACGCTCGATCCGCCGCATCGTCGGTGGGTCGTTGCTGGTATATCAGATCGAGACGAGCGTGCAGGTTTTCTAGGGCCGCGGCTCGATCGCTGCCCTGATCGATGGCGTCGTCGGCCATGCGGCAAAAAGCGTACAGGGCGGTGGCCGATGAGCGCACGGCGGCGGGCAATAACAATGAGGCTGCAAAGAAAGTGCGCGAACCGCCACGAAGCATGCGGTTGCAAGTCGCCGCATCGCCGGCAGGTTTGAATGCACTAACGCGAGAAGTGTTCAGCATCGGGCACTACTGTATCAAGAACTCGCGCAGAAGAAAGCACCCCCGGCACACCGGCCCCGGGGTGCGTACCCGCGCCTACGAGAAATAAATTCTCGATGTCCT
The DNA here is from genome assembly GCA_964657675.1 of uncultured Steroidobacteraceae bacterium. GTDB lineage: Bacteria > Pseudomonadota > Gammaproteobacteria > Steroidobacterales > Steroidobacteraceae > Bog-1198. Next base: position 12,673 of record CAZZWE010000047.1, on the reverse strand, counting down.
CGCTACGATTGTGCGGTCGAAACCACGCACTTTGCAAAAGCGAGGGCGCCAAGCTAAATGCGGCGCCATGTTCCGATGACAAACGATCGCGAAAATCCAGCGGGGTCATGAGGCGCGAAGTCACAATACAGTGCTCGAATCCCGGCAAGATCGTCCCGTCCAGATGTTTGGCAATGGCCTGCCGGTAACGCTCCGCCGTCGCATGCCAATCCGTTTGACTCTGCAAATGCGGCACCGGCGACAGTACATAAAAAGCGTCGCAGCCCTCCGGCGCCAATGACGGGTCGGTGGCCGTGGGACGATGCAAGTACAGGCTGAAGTCTTCCGCCAACACTTTTCGCTTGAAAATGTCCTCGAGGTGTTCTCGATAGCGGGGGCCAACCAAGATCGTGTGGTGCGGCACGTCGGGGAATTGCCTCGAGGTGCCGAAATACCAAACAAACAAGCTCATCGAATAGTCAGCCTTCGAAATCTTGGCCTTCGACCAACGGCGCTTCGAATCGGGCAATAGATCCCGATAGGTCACCGCAAAATCCGCGTTCGATACCACCACGTCAGCCGCCAACTGTTCACCGTTTCTCAGCACCACACCCGTGACACGCTTCCCCGTGGTTTCGATGCGCGTCACCGGCGCGTTGAAGCGCACCGTTCCGCCCTGTCCTTCGATGAGCTTCACCATTCCGGTGATGATCCTGCCGGTCCCTCCCATCGCGAAATGCACACCCCAGCGTCGCTCCAAAAAAGCGATCAAGCCATAGATTGAAGTCGTGTTAAACGGGTTGCCGCCGACAAACAACGGATGAAAACTCAACGCGAAGCGCAGCTTGGGGCTTTTTACAAACGAGGACACCAGGCTGTAGATGTTGCGATAACTCTTCAGCCGCGCCAACTGCGGCAACAGACGCACCATGTCCTTCCAAGACTCGAAAGGTTTGTGCGCCAGCTGCAAAAAGGCCACGTCGAATATCGCCTCACTGGCCCGCAAGAAATCCAAATAACCCGGAAAATCGCCCGGCGCCAAACGCTCGATCTGACGCTGCATGTCGCTTTCGTCGTCTGAACAATCCAACGAACTACCGTCGTAAAAGCGAATTCGATAAAACGGCTTGATCGGGCGCAGGTCGACGTCATCTGAGAGCTGACGATTGCATAACGCCCACAGGTCTTCGAGCAAAAATGGCGCCGTGATGATGGTGGGTCCCGCGTCGAAGGTGAAGCCATCTTGCCGAAACACATACGCGCGGCCACCGGGCGCATCCAATTGCTCGAGCACGGTGACTCGATAGCCACGCGCACCCAAACGGATGGCCGCCGCAAGTCCGCCGAAGCCGCTGCCGATGACGATGGCGTGCGCGCGGGAAGCGTTCATGAAGTCGGGTAGATACTGCAAATTCGGATGATCTCTGCCGCCACGGTAGCCGGCGCCTCCTCATGTGCCAAATGGCCAAGCCTGGGCAGCAATACGATGGATGCGCCCGGCAGCCGAGCCTTCACGACTTGCGCCTGATGAGGCGCAACTGCGCGGTCATTCTCGGCCACGATTAAAACCAGGGGTAAGCGCAATTCCGGCAGCGCATGTTGAAATGATTGCAGGTCCCAATCTGCCATCATGCGCAATGCGCCCGCCAAATGCGTCGGGTCGCGCACCAGTCGACGGTAGAGTTCGACGCCCTGCGGGTTCACGACCGATCCGGTGCCAAGCAGTACGCGCTCCACGCGCGTCGAATCCTCGGCGCGATGCGCCAGCAGGCGCGGAAGCAGCGTGTGGCTGACGAGAAGTTTGGCAATTGGACTGAACAGCATTCCTGCCCATCCGCGCAGCGGCAGGAATGCGCCATTGATGCTGATGATCACCCGCGGCACGATACGCCCCGCGAGCGCGAGACTGCAAAGAATCACCGCGCCCGCGGAGTGGCCGACCACATAGTCCGGATCAAATTGAAGTTGTTTCAACAACACGCCCAGCGCCTCGCTCATCGCATGGATAGAACTTGCGCCAACGGCCTGTGTGGTGAAACCGTGGCCCGGTAAATCGGCAGCGAGCACGGTGAAATGAGAACCCAGCGGGCGGATGAGGTCGCGCCAAGAATGGGTGGATGCGCCGGTGCCATGCACCAGCAGCAATTTCGGTCCCTCGCCCGTTTGCTGCACATGCCAGCGAATGCCGCCTGCCTGAACGAAGCGGCTCAGGTCGTGGTTTGGCCAACTGCGCAGTTCGTGGTCGTTCCTCACTAGCTCGCGGCCAAGCGGGCACCCTCTTTGACGATATTCGACAATGCTTGTGCGCTGACATACGGCAGCGGCACGTATTTTGCGTTCATTCCTGCGGCCAGTTCCTTGGCGGCGAGATTGGGCCGGGGGGAGGTATCGACGAACAGCACTGCAATCTGCAAGCTTCGCAGCGAGTTGGCGGCACGCAATGCATCGCGGTGCGCGAGCTCATGGCCAGGCTCGCCATTGCGTGCCACATTCGCGCGGCCATCGCTCAAGATCACGATGACGGCCGATTCGCCGCGTCGTTTAGACTGCTGAGCGAGCGCGCCCGCTGCCTCGAGGGCCGCAGCCATCGGCGTACCGCCACCGCCCGCCATCCCGGACAGACTGCGCTTCGCGCGCACCAACGAGCGCGTCGGCGGCAACAATACTTCGGCCGTGCGGCTGCGGAAGGCGATGACCGACACCAGGTCGCGCCGGATATAGCAATCGGCCAGCAGCAGCTCGACAGCGCCTTTCGCCTCCGCCAGACGATTCATGGCAGCTGATCCTGAGGCGTCGACTGCGAAAATCGTCAATGTGCGCGCCCGTTGCTTATAGCGGGTGACTCTAAAATCGGATGCTTCGATCCTCAGGCGCTCGCCCGTACTTGCGCGGCCCCTCAACCGTTGCCACAGTGCGGCAGCACCCAACGTGGCCGGAACATTCAGACGCGCCCCGCTTTTCGGGGTTCCCTGACGCAAACCAGCAGGTCGCCCTCGGCCCACGGCGCCGCGTTCGGCGCCAACGCGTCCTCGGCTGCGGCTCTTCAGGGTTGTACGCTCGACGGGCGACATCAATGACGCCAGCAATCCGGGCGGGATGGCGGCCTGAGCCGCAGCCAACACCTTGTCGCTGAGATCTTCCGTCATATCGTTGCTCGGCTCATTGCGCGATGGCGGATCCGGTTCGGCGTCAGCTACGGAATCGTCCGCCTTCTGCGTTTCCGACTCGGATTCTGCCTCCGGACTCATTGTTGCGCGCGGCGCCAGCACCAAACGCGCCGCGGTCGACACATCTTCCTCGGTTACCTCGACCCGATCATCGAGGGCCGCCGAGATGCGGGCCACTCGACCTGCCAGCAGTGAAATTCGAACCGAACCTGCACCCAGCGCGAGCGCAGTTGCGCACAGCGCGTCCAAGAGCGCCGGCGGCAAGGTCACTCGCGGTAATAATTCGCGCGCCGCCAGAATCTGCTCAGCGCTATGCAGTGCCTGCAGCGGGTACCGGCTGTGGAAGGCGTTGAAATCGAGTATCAGCGCCAAGCGATCCAGCAAGGAATACGGCAGACACTCATCGTCCGCAATCCCCTCATCCAATGCGACAATGCCGAGCTTCGCCTTGAACTTCAGCGAAACCCCTTCACGATCGACCGCGATCTCGCCCTCATCCAGCGCTGCATTGATGCAGGCGGCCGTATGCAGGCTCAAGCGCTCCGCCATTGAGATAACGAGAACGCCGCCATCCGCGGCCGCCAAAACTCCCCGCTCGGAAATGGCTCGATTGGCTTTGAGCGTCGCGACTAAATCCAATCCGCCGAGCAGCCGGTTGTCGTCGATATTGGAAGACACCCGCCGCAGAGGTTCACCCGCCGGCAAAAGCTCGCGCAACAGACTCAGCCACTGCTGGCGGGTCGGCTGAGCCGCTGAACGCAAACACACTCCGCCCAAGGCAGGCGGATCCACTGCGAACACGCTGATTGCAAACGTCGCGTCGCTGACGGCGTTCATGCACCCAATACTTCCATCACAGCACGATCCAGTCTTGCAGAGGAACCGGACTCATCCAAGGGATCGCGGCGCAATCGATGCCGTAACGAGGAATGGGCGACGCGGCGCAGGTGAGTTGCATCAACGACTGAGGCCTGTTCGAAGGAGGCGAAGGCGCGCGCGGCCCGAATCAAAGTCAATTCCGCCCGTAAACCGTCCGTTCCTAAGTGCATGCACAACTTGGCCGCGGTCTCCAACACCGCATCCGGGACCGTGATATCGGCCAGTCGTTTACGGCCTGCCACGATGCGTCGGCGCAATGCATCGTCGTGCTTTTTCCACTTCGCGACGAACTTCTGCTTGTCGCGCTCGAACTCGTCTCGTCGCTTGATGATTTCAACACGCATCGCCAATTCTGTCGGTGTAGTCACTTCCACAGACAACCCAAAGCGGTCGAGCAGCTGCGGCCGCAACTCGCCTTCCTCTGGATTGCCGCTCCCTACGAGCACGAAACGGGCCGGATGCCGCACGCTCAATCCTTCCCGCTCCACCAGATTTTCGCCCGACGCCGCCACGTCGATGAGCAGATCAACCAAGTGATCCTCGAGCAGGTTGACTTCATCGATGTAGAGAAAGCCGCGATTGGCGCGTGCCAGCAACCCGGGCTCATAGGCTTTGATCCCGAGCGACAGGGCCTTTTCAAGATCCAACGCGCCGACGACTCGATCTTCTGTGACTCCCAGCGGCAAGTCGACCACCGGCACGGACACCATGGAGTGCTTGAGCTTCCCTTGGCGCCGGCGTTCGATGCACTCCTCGCAAAAGCCCTCTGCCGCGTCCGGATCACAGCTGTAACGGCAGCCAACGACCGTCGCCATGGGCGGTAACAATGCGGCCAAGGCGCGGACCGCGGTTGATTTTCCGGTTCCGCGATCACCGAATACCAGCACGCCACCGACGGTTGGATCGACGGCGCAGGCGATGAGCGCTAGCTTCATCTCCTCTTGCGACACGATGGCAGAGAACGGAAATACCGGGCGGGGGCTTGGCTGCATGGCAGCGCACATTGGCACAAACGGTGATTTGCGCCAAGCACCCCGACAACTTGTGCTCACGCTCCGGCGTCTGACAGCTCGACGAGCCGAGTTCTTACGTGCCGGAGCGACGATTTCTCCAACAATTACGCACCATCCGGCTTCCGGACACGGAGATTGACGATGTTGCGTCGAATTCAAATGCGTTTGTTCATTATAAGCATGGCCGCGAGCGGCTGCCTCTTAGGCGCGCCCAGTGCCGTCACTTTCGCTGCTGATGCGCCCATGGCTGCGAAGGGTGATCCGGATAGGGGGAAGTACGTGGCACTCGCGGCGGACTGCAACTCCTGCCACACAGCACCCGGCGGACAGCCGTTTGCCGGCGGCAACGCGCTCAAATCCGCTTTTGGAATACTCTACGGCCCCAACATCACCTCCGATATGGAAACCGGGATCGGCACCTGGAGCAAAGCGGACTTCGAACGCGCTTTGCGCTCCGGCGTGCGCAAAGACGGCGCTTACCTATATCCGGCGATGCCTTACGGCAGTTACACCAAAATGACCGCCGCCGACATGGAAGACCTATGGTCCTATATTCATGCCATTCCAGCGGTTAAAAACACGCCTCCGAAAAATACCTTGCCCTTCCCCCTAACGATTCGCAGCGGAATGGCTGTGTGGCAGGACCTGTATTTCACCCCCGGTCCATTCAAGCCCAACGCCGCCAAATCCTCAGATTGGAATCGAGGCGCCTACTTGGTCGACGCGTTAGGCCATTGCAGTGATTGCCATACGCCGCGAAACGTTGCGCAAGGCTTGGAAATGCAACATCGTCTGACGGGTGCAACCATCGCAGGGTGGTATGCCCCGGACATTAGCAATGATTCGCTCTCTAAACTGACGGCTTGGAAAACCGACGATCTCGCCAAGTACCTGAAGACCGGCGTTGGACCGGGCAACGTGAAGGCGTTCGGGCCCATGCAAGAAGTGGTGCATGACAGCCTCAGCCACTTGCACGACTCCGATTTGAAAGCGATGGCCGTTTATCTCAAGGATCAGCCTCACGATTCCACCTCGCTGAGCGCGAGCAAGGTAAAAATGCCGGCGGAGGATCTGGCCCGCGGCCGAGCGCTGTATGCCGATAATTGCAGCGGTTGCCATCAACGCGATGGCAAGGGAATTGCCGGCACAGCGCCGGCCTTGGCCGGAAATGACGCCGTGACCGCTGCGGAGCCCTACAACCTCATCATGGCCATGCTCGAGGGCTTCCCACCGCAGGGCAACTGGGGTGCCATGGGATCGTTTGCTAAAACCTTGAGCGATGACCAAATCGCGGACATCGCCAACTACGTTCGTACCTCGTGGGGAAACAATGCGGCCCCGAACGCTGCACCTTGGTCGGTGGCTAACTGGCGTGAACATTCCGCCACGCCGCAGCCCAGCCAAGCCGATGCCTTGCTATGCCCGGACTTAAAGCAGGATGTCATTCAGCCGGCGCTGGACTCAGGTCCCGACGCGTTGAACAAAGCGGCCCGGGATCGCGCGGGCATGAACGCCCTGGTGAGCCACTATGTTGGTGCGCGGCCGCGAAGCTCAACCGCGGAAGTGATCGAGGCGCTAAGCACCGCCTATTGCAGGACTGTGGCCGACCAGCATCTGTCTCAGGCGCGTGCCAGTGCTCAAATCGCTGATTTCGCGCAGCGAGTCGCGGTGGCAGCGGGCTCGCGCAAACCTCAGGCTTGACCCATGAAAATCATGATGCGCTTGATCGCAGTGCTGCACGCGTTGATGGCAGCGCTGTTTGTCTGCGCATCGATCGCATTGATCGTAATTGCATCGCATATTGGCTCAGTCGCTGTATTGAAAGAACTCAACCAGCAAACAGCGCAGGAGATCATCGAAGCGCTCGGACTGCTGGCCGCAGCGGTGGTTGCCTTGCAAATCGCGCAGACCATTGCCGAAGAAGAGGTCATTCGCGCCGCTCATGTGAGCGGGCCTACGCGCGTGCGCAGATTCTTGTCGCGGTTTTTGGTGGTTTTGGTGGTCGCGCTGGCCATCGAAGGCTTGGTCGCTACATTCCGGGCGGTGCACGAAAACCCCGCGCAACTGCCCGCGGCCGCCAGTATCCTGCTGGGCACTGCTGCGCTGCTCGCCGGTTGGGGCGTTTTCATCCGCCAAAATCGCTCGGCCGAAGAACTCGAACCCGAAGCGATGGCGGAGGCCAAACGCGAGGATCGCAAACTCAAATAGTGTCTTTTTCCGCCAACCGTTCGTCGTAGATCGATATGATCTGTAGGATGCGCTCCCCGACCACGTCGGGCTGCTCTTCATGAGCCAAGTGGCCAAGCTGCGGCAGCGGATAAAGCGTTGCTGCCTTTACATGTTGCATGATCTCAAAGACATCTTTCAACGGCACCGCCTTGTCATTTCCGCCCACCAGCAGGTACAGCGGCTGAGTCAGAAACGTCAGCTGCGCAATGAAGGAGTCCAGATCCCACTTACTCATCAGGCTCAACGCGCTCATGACATGCGCCGGCTGCTGTAATAACTTCGCATACAGATCGATGTCTTTTGCGCTGACTCGTGAGCCAGTGCTTTCCAACACACGGGCAACATTGCGGCGATTGAAGGCGCGCCGGGCGAGAATTCTATGCAGCAAGGGGCGCGTGGAGAAACGCTTGCCCAAACGTGAAATAAACGAGCTGCCGACGCCAAACAGTGGCACGAATGCCCCGTTGACGCTGATAATGACGCGCGGATTGATTTGGTGGCCGAGCGCCATACTGCACAGAATGACTGCGCCGGCCGAGTGTCCTACAACGAAGGCCGGCTGAAAATTCAGGCTTTCCAGCAGAATAGTCAACATATTGCCGATGCCTGAGATGGAACACAGCACCGAGGGAATTGCGCTGGTGCGGCCGTGGCCCGGCAGATCGACGGCAAGGACGGAATAATGCCGCGCCAGCATGGGAATGAGTTCACGCCAGGAATGCGTGGACGCGGCAAAACCATGAACCAACAAAATATTCGGGCCGGTGCCGCTGCGTTGAATATGCCAACGCAATCCAGCCGCATCGACAAAACTGCTCAAATTCGCATTCGGCCACGCATCGTCATCGGTTTGCGACACAATATTCCCTCGCCTCTAGATCGCCGAAGCATCCGCCTGCAGCGTCAGTACGTCAATCGAGGCCCCACTACCATCCGCCGACGCCTGGACTGTATAGGGGGCCGAGTGGACCCGAAGGACCCCATGCAGCCCAATTCCAAGACGCATCGTAGTAATCCTGTATTGCCATCTGCTGCTCGTGGGCGATATCAAGTTGTTGGTTCGATACATAGGTATTGAACGCATCTTGATTGCCCACGTAGAGACAGCCGCAACCCGGGTCCGCATAGACGTAATGAGTCACGCCATCATGAACACGCAAGACGAATTGATTTGGCGGTAAGCGGTTCAACATGGACTGGCGCTCCGCAGTATTCGCGATATGTACGGTGAATCCAGCCGAGGATAGCGAACTTTCTTGCTGAATGAGATTGCCTTGACTCTGGCACGCGGATAGTCCGAAAAAAGCGAGCGTCACAATGATCGGCAATCCTTTGAACACCCGGCGAACGAATCGCCCAATTGAACTCATTGCGGCGGGAGTCATGGAATCACCTCTGATTTCATCAACGTATCGATAAGAAAAGTCATCCGCAGGGCCATCAACTCCGGCCTTTGAAGTGCATCACTGACGCCATGCCCTCCTTCGCTGTCTTCGAAGTAATAAGCCTTCGCGCCCACTTGTTCCAGGCGCGCCGCAAGTTTGCGCGCATGTCCCGGCCCGACCCGGTTATCTTCGGTCGATACCGTGATGAAAAACGGCGGGTATTGGGTATTATCTTTGATGATGTGATATGGCGAATAGCGCAGCAGCACCGCCTTCATTTGCGGATCGCTCGGATCGCCGTATTCGTCCATCCACGCGCCCCCCATCCCCATGGCGGGATAACGCAGCATATCAATCAGCGGCACATCGCTCACCACCGCACCAAATAAATCCGGCCGCTGCAAGGCAACCGTGGCGGAAAGCAATCCACCGTTCGAGCTTCCAAAAACGCCCATATGTCGTGCGCTGGTGAATCCGGATGTTTCCAGCGAATTCGCCACTGCCAGAAAATCATCATAGGACACCTGTCGTTTTTCGCGCATCGCCGCCCGGTGCCATGCATCGCCGCGTTCGCCTCCTCCCCGGATGATGGGCAGCACCAAAGCTCCACCGCGCTCGATCCAAAGCTTCATCGCGGGACCGCCCACTACATAGTCGAGGTACCCCGGCGCCAAGGAGATACCAAATGCACCATACCCCGTCATCAAGGTAGGCGTTGCTCCCGGATGAGCAGGGGATTTTGGGCGAAGCAAATAGTAGTCAACGGAAGTGCCGTCCGCCACGACCACCGACCTGATTTCAACCATGAACCCTGATGCGTCAAATGCCGCCTTCTCGGCGTATAGGTTCTGTGGCTCATGTCCCGGGCGCAAAAGATCGAATTGATTCGGCGTGATGAATCCGCCTTGTTCAACGATGACATCTTCGCCGACGGTGTCGCTGGCGGTCAGCGCCAAGTTCGTACCGGGCATACCGGAAAATTCGTCTTGCGTTTTCCATATTGAGCCGTCGAAACTTGCAACCACGATCCGCTTCGACAGGTGCTGATCGACGACCAAACTGACCTGCGTCGCGGTCGCAATGATCCCGCGTTGCGAATCGTTGACGACCTCGCCGCCATGCGGCTCGAAGATCAGACTGATGCGTTTAGCAGCGCGGTGATTAGGAGACACGTCGTAAGCCAGAACGGCTTCCGCGGGAAACTTTTTCCCGTCAATCGTTGCCGGTTGCGCCAACTGCACGATCAACTGCCGGTCGGTCGTCGCTAGCAATCCGAAGGATTTTAATGCGCGCGGCAAGTGTATCGTTGTGACTTTTCCTGAGCCATCAATGAGGCTTAAGGCAAAGGTCGAATAATCGAGCGCGCGAATCATGACCCCCGAGCGCGCTGGACCATTGCCGGCGGCAGCGAGTTGAATAATGGCATCCGTGGCTTCGCCGCTCGCAACGACCGGCGCCGACTCCAGGGGTGTGCCGCGCGACCAGAGACGCACGGTGCGAGGCCAACCGGCTACCGTCTTCGGTTCATTCGCGCCGCCGCCGGCGATCAATACCTTGTCACGCGTCAGCCACACCGCTTGCGTACGACTTGCGGGGGTAACGAACCCCTTGTTCACGAATTGCGCCTTGTTCAAATCGAACTCGCGTAATTCCACCTCATCGCCGCCGCCAGGCGACAACGTCAAGAGACAACGATCAAATTGAGGCGGCAAGCAAGTATCTTTTTGGTTATACCAATGCAACTCGTACGGTTTGCCCTCCGTGCGGCGAAGTTCGTCCACGTCCAAGGCGAGCCGCCATCGTCCCGGCAGACCATCGGCCCCGCGCGAGGCGATCTCAAGCAAGCCGTGCGTATGGGCCGCATCGCGCCGGAAACGCACCAGGTTGCCTCCCAGCAGCTTGAATACCGGTGGCGGTGAGTTTTCACTCAGCGTGGTTTTCAATTCCGCCGCGACTTGGTTATAGATCGGCTCCGCGGACAGCGTTGACCGAGTGGCGTTGGTCTGATCGGTAGCCCACTTCAAGGCCGCGGGATCCTTAGGGGACTCCAACCACTGGAAGGTGTCATCGGCTACCGCGGCCGACACATTCGCGGCCAGCGCCGCCGAAGCAAGCGCGATCCACAGTGTTTTAAGCATGTTCGATGTTTCCGAAGAGTATTAAAGCCGAGGCCCGCAAGGGGTCAACACAGTGTTCCAATGTGACACATTCGCGCGCTTTGCTGCCACACGCGTGTCGAGTCCAGGCTCAGCGATCGGCGGCGGCGCGAACGCCCATGACCATGGTGTGATTGTAGTAAGCCGGGTCTCCCGAGACTTCTTCGCCGATCCAGGGCGGCAGCTCAAAGGCCTCGTCGGCACTGGCCAGCTCAATTTCTGCGATCACCAGATCGTTGCGGGGTTCATGATATTCATCCACGTCCCACCGCGAGCCTGCGTGGTAAACCACCCAGCGTGTCTTGACGATTAGCGGCCTTAGACACAGCCGCTCCAACATTTCGTTGGCATCATTAAGAGGGATTGAATATTCGTATTCCAATCGAGAGATACCGGTATTGATACCCTTGACGGTGATATAGCCTAGCTCGCCCGCCGTGCGCACCCGCACCACTCGCTCGATAGAATCGCCCAGATAGCCTTGCGCGATCCGAATCGGCGTACCGAACCTGCGCCAATCCTCGCCTTTGACCAAAAACTTGCGTTCGATCTCAATGCCCATGGCGCATTCTTGGCGGGAAATCGCTGTGCGTCCGGCGTCATTACAGCACCTTACCGCCTTGGGCTCGGAACATGTTGATCGAACAGCAGCGTATTGCCGTCGGGGTCGGTCACCTCAAAATACGCAGGACCCTGGGTGGTCGGGTCCGCTTCTGGCGCCGTGGTTAGACCACGCGACTTAAAGGTGCGCTGCAGCTCGCGTACGTCGTCGAAGTCCTTCATCGTTTCCTTGTCCTTCGTCCACCCCGGATTGAAGGTCAGTATGTTTTTGTCGAACATTCCTTGGAATAGCCCGATCCTCGCATTACCGTTTTGCAGCACGACCCAGTTCTGTTCGAGCTTACCCCCGACCTGCTTGAAGTCGAGCTTTTGATAGAAGGCAATGGATGCTTTGATGTCTTTGACGGCAAGGCTCACGGAAAAATTTCCAAGCTCGAGGGTCCTATCTCCCCCAGCTCGGGTGGATTGGGCAGTGCTTGCGCCGACGGCGGCAATGACGGTAAGAGCGCCACCGAGTAGCAGGGTTCGTGTTCGCAAGTGATTCTCCCTTATAGTTTTGCTGAAATGAAATCGCCTGCCGTATAAGATGCCCGCGAACTTTAGAAACCGCTTGCCAAATCTTGCGAACTGACCAAAACGCTGAGGACTCTGTTTCCCAGGACTACGTTGCGCGCGTCAACCGGGCGATCGACCTCGTGGTCAGCAATCTCGGTCATCCTTTGACCTTGGAGCAGGTGGCCAAGGCGGCCGGCTTCTCACCTTTTCATTTCCACCGCGTCTTTAAATCCTTTCTGGGCGAGACCCTGAACCAATTCGTGAAGCGACAGCGGCTTGAGCGGGCGCTATTTCGAATGTCTCACTCTCCAAGACAGTCGCTGACGGACGTAGCCTTGGAATGCGGCTTTTCTTCGTCATCGGACTTTTCTCGCAGCTTCAAGCAACAGTATGGGCTACCGCCGAGCGCCTTTGACCTGGAGAGCTTTCGAGACGGCCGGCGCGAAGAAATGGAACGCATCCTGTCGAGTCAGATTGGGGCGGCACACGTCATCAGCCTACCGCCAGGACAAAACCCGGATGGTTTCCAGGCGACGATTCGCACTCTTCCCGCGCGCACGGTCGCTTACATCCGTGTGCTTGAGCCTTTCCGCGAGGGAGTGGCGCAGGCCGCCTGCGAACGCCTTCTCAACTGGGCGATCGAGCGGGGGCTCGCCGACGGACAATGGCTGGGCTATATGTGGGACGAACCAGAAATTGTCGCCCTTGAGAATTGCCGTTACGATGTTGCGCTCGTGGTCGACGATCTC
>CAZZWE010000046.1:21707-27862 GCA_964657675.1 uncultured Steroidobacteraceae bacterium | reverse complement strand
AACGACATCTGCCGCGCCTGGCGCTCGAGCGCCGCTAGCCAGCGCGGATGGCCATAGCCCAATCCCGCCACGGCGTGGCCGCCGTAGAAATCGAGTATCTTGCGGCCGTCGCGCGTGTGCAGCCACACGCCGTCGCCATGCGCGACCTCGATGGGATATTGCGCGTACACCTGCGCCAGATGAGTGGCGTGTGCCGTTGCCAGATTCGTTGCTGCCATGATTACCTCAGGTCCAACCCGGTGCGGGCGCGGTGAGACCACAGGTCTCATCCAGGCCGAGTAGTCGATTCATCCATTGCACGGCCCCGCCGGCCGCGCCCTTGTTCAAGTTGTCGAGCACCGACATCACGGCGATGGAATTGCCGTTGGTGACCGCGCTCAAGTTGGCGTAATTGCTGGTGGCCACATCCTTGACGCGCGGCGGGGTGTCGCCGACGCGCACGAAGGGGCAGTTCTTATAGTACGACCGCAATGCCGCCACGGCTTCCGCGCTGCTCAACGGCTTTTTCAAGCTGGCCTGCACCGTGACGTGAATGCCGCGGGCAAACGGGCCGCTGTGCGGCACGAAATTGAAATCGGCTTCCACACCGCTGGCGAGTTTCGCGCAAGCGGTGATCTCCGGCACATGACGGTGGCTGAGCGCACCATAACTGTAGAAATCGCTGTGCCGGTGCGGATGATGCGTGCCCTCGGTGGGCTTGCGTCCCGAACCCGTGCTGCCGGTGATGCCGGTGACGAACAGGCGCGTGTCGGTGAGGCCTAAAGCCAGCAGCGGAACGCTCGCCAGCAGCGTCGCGGTGGCGAAGCAGCCGGGATGCGCCACGTGCGCCGTCGGCGACTTCGACAAGTGTTCGGGCACCGCACAGGTGAATTCGCTGATGCGCCCCGGCGCGCCGTGGGCGTGCTTGTACACCGCTTCGTAGGCCGAGGCGGTGGAGTAGCGAAAGTCGGCTGAGATATCCACACAGCTGACGCGCCGGTCGGCGCAGGCCGCGGCCTGCAACAGGCGATCGACGATGGCGGCCGAGACGCCATGCGGCGCGGCCGAAAACAGCGCGCACTGCGGCTCGCGCTTGATCACCGCTTCGATCGCCTCCAGTGATGAGAACTTCATGTCGGGATAGGCGCTGCGCAGATGCGCGAAGGCCTCCGCCACCGGCGCGCCGGGCTGGCTGTCCGACAACACCGCGGCCACCGTCATGTGCGGATGTCCGGCGATCAAGCGCAGCAGTTCGCCGGCCACATAGCCGGTGCCGCCGAGCACGATGGCCGGCGTCGGGGCAGCCTGCGCGCCCGTATTCATTCGCCGACTACCCGGGAGGGACGCGCTTTGGTCAGGCCCAGCGAGTTGATCACGTGATCGCCCAAGTCCGCCGGGTTGCTGATGGCGTTGAAGGCTTCGACTTTCATTTGCTCGCGGATGATTTCCACGCCCACCTGGTTGTCGGTGGCGGGTCCGGTGACGACGCAGGGCTCGATGCCGAAGCGCTCACGCAGCAGCTTGACCCCGCCCCAGGCCGCGACCGGATCATTGGCGGACAACACCACGGCGGTGAGCGCCTTCTTGATGTCGTTCTGCTTCAAGATGGATTCCACGCCGTAGGTACCGAGCAGACCGTCGCCCAATTCGAACACGATGGCATCCGGTTGGCCGGTGGCCATTTCGGTGAGCATGGTGCGGGTCAATGCCGGTCCGCACTTCTCGGTGGTGGTAACGATGCCAAGATCGGTGAACAGCATGGTGCGGCGCGCGCCGGAGTCCTCGAAGGCCATGATGTCCCGGCGCAGCGACACCCCGGTGGCCTTGAAGGCATCGACGGTGAGTCCGCGATTGCGCATGCGCGCGATGATGGCGGAGGCCGCGGCCGTTTTGCCGGCTTCCATGCAGGTGCCGGCCAAGGCCACCACGGGCACGCCGCGCGCATCCAGGGTCGCGTCGTAATCCAGCGGCTTATAGCCGACCTTGGCCGGAATGCCGATGCGCTCGCCGAGGTAGGGGAAGGTCAGCACCGTACCCAGCACCTTGCAGTCGAAGGGCTTGCCTTTGTCGGGCGTGGCCGAATCACAAATCCCGAGTACACCGCCGATGTTCAGCATCTGAATGATGTCGCCGGGCTTCAAGGCGGCCGGGATATGACCCGAGTATCCGAACAGGGCCTTGCGATGGCCCAGCGCGCCCACCACGACGTCGCCGCGGACGACCTTCGCCATACGGCCGCTGGTCAGTTCCAAGGTGTTGTAGTTCGCCTTGTTGGTGAGGATTTCCACCACCAGCACCAGGCCTTCCTGGCAGGGAATGTCTTCGGCGATCCGCAGCTCGTGCTTCAGGCCGCAGGCCTGGGTGACCGAAGCGATCTTGTCGACGACCACTGTGCGCATACCGTTCATGGTTTGACCCTCGCGGCGTTTTCGCCCGCTCGTTTGTAGAACACGCCGCTGAGTGCCAGCATTTTCGAATAGCCCAGCGCATCGGTCGGCGTCCATTCGCCCGCCGATTCGCCGTATACCCCTTTGGAAACCGCCATGAGTGAGTAGGGGGAGGTGACGCCTTCCACGAACATCGACCCCGGCCGCAGCAGCACGTTCACCTCGCCGCTGACCCGCGCCTGCGATGACACCAGGAGCGCCTCGATGTCGCGGCACACCGGATCCAAGTGCTGACCCTCGTGCACCAGATCGCCATAGGGCTGCGCCACGGTTTCCTTGATGCGCGCCTGCTTGCCGCTGAGCACCAGCTTTTCCAGCTCGCGGTGCGCATTCAACAGCACTTCGGCGGCCGGCGCTTCGAAGGCCACGCGGCCCTTGGTACCGATGACGGTGTCGCCCAGGTGAATGCCGCGGCCGATGCCGAACGGACCGGCCAGCGTTTCCAATTTCTCGATGATGGTCACCGCGGAGAGCTTCTCGCCGTCGAGTGATGAGGGAATGCCCTGCTCGAAGCCGATGCGATGACGCTCCTCGGCGCGCGGATGCGTGAAGGCGTCCTTCGACAATACCCAGGCCTCTTCGGGGATGGTCCCCTGCGAGGTCAGCGTTTCCTTGCCGCCGATGGTCACGCCCCACAGGCCGCGATTCACCGAGTAGGCGCCGCCGAAGGGCGGAATCGGCAGCCGATGCTCTTCGAGATACTTCAGCTGTTCGGGGCGCTTGAACGCGCGGTCGCGGACCGGCGCGATGATCTCGAGATCCGGCGCCAGGGTGCGCAGGGCCACTTCGAACCTGACCTGATCATTGCCGGCGGCGGTGCAGCCATGCGCCACCCGCTTGGCTTTCAATGTGAGCGCCATCTGCGCGATGGTCTGCGCCTGTAGTACGCGTTCGGCGCCGACGCACAGCGGGTAGAGGTTGCCGCGGCGCACGTTGCCCATGATCAGGAATTTCAACACCTGATTAAAGTAGGCCTCGCGCGCGTCAATTTGATGATGCTCGATGGCGCCCAGCAATTTCGAGCGCTGTTTCAGCGACTCGGCCGCGGCGGCATCGATGCCGCCGGTGTCCACGGTCACGGTGATGACCGGTGCGCCATAGGTGTCTTTCAACCAGGGCACACAGAACGAGGTGTCCAAGCCGCCGGAGAAAGCCAATAGAATGGGCTCGGCGCCCTGGCCAGAAGGTGATGTCATTGTTTTAGCGTCCGAAGATGGCGAGCAAACGCTCGCCGAGTTTGCGCTGAGCGTCAGCGCCGGTGGTGGCGATGAAAATGGTGTCATCGCCGGAAATGGTGCCCACGACCTCGGGCCAGCGCGCATCGTCGATGGCGACCGCGACACTTTGCGCCGAACCGATGGTGGTTTTCAAAATGGTCAGATTGGTGCCGGCCGTGAGGCGCGCGCTGACGAACTGCTTCAACGCGGCGAAATCATTCTTCGGCAGCGCGCTGTCGGGCAACACGTAACGATCGCCCATCTTGCCCACGCCCAACTCGCGCAGATCACGGCTGACGCTCGATTGGGTCGCCTCATACCCGGACTTGCGCAGCAAGGCCACGAGCTCGGTCTGACGGCCCACCGCCTGCTCGCGAATGATTTTCGCCAGCATTACCCGCCGCGCCGGCGCGCCGTTGTCGGAGTTGGAGTTCGAGCTGATCATGTCAGTGCTGGTTGAGTCGTTGCATAAAATTGCGCGCATGTTGCATAAAAATGCAAGGGCTGTCAATCGGATGGAGTCTCGATCTCAGGAACCGCCTTCGCCAGGAAGGTGCTGAGGCGTTCCAACTCCAAGGCCAATGCCGGCTTGAAAGCGCTGTCCCGCGGCGCGCGGCCACTGCAATACCCCAGTTTGCAGTGCAGCGAGCCCTTGGCCCAAGTGGCATTGGCCCACCCGATGACCTGACTACCCCAGAGCACCGGTAGTGCGTAATAACCCAGTTTGCGCTTGGGCGCCGGTGTATACGCCTCGAATCGGTAGGCCCAATTCCAGAAGAGTTCAAAGCGGCGCCGGTCCCAAACGATGGGGTCGAACGGCGTGAGCAGCCGCACGCCCTCGTCCGGACGCCAGCGGCGCGATTGTGGGTTTTCCTCGCTCGGCCAATACCACTCGACGTCGGCGACCCGCGCATGCGGCAGCCGCTGCTTGGCGCGAGCCCAGGCGGCCTGGCGATGTTCACCCCACTGCGGCACGGCGCCCCGCAGCCGATGCGTCAGTGCGCTCAAGGTGGCTGCAGGCAGCGGCGCGTATTTGCGTACGATCAAGTCCACCAGCGCATCGAAGCGAATGTCGATGTCCGGCGTCGGGTCGTCGGCGGTATCGAGCAGAGTGGCGGCCCGTCGTACCGCATACAGCCGCGTGCCGCCCTCGCGTCGGGCCACCCGCAGCATGCCGCGGTAATGCATGACATCGAGCAACTGCGTGCTGGCGCTCGAGGTGCCGCCAAACCAATTCTTGACCCTGCCATGCGCGAAGTGCGCATCGACTTGCCGGGGATGCACGGTGCCGCGCTCGCGCACGAATTGCAGCACCGCTTCGGCCTGCCTGGCGCGCGCCGGCGTCCACACGGTGCGGGCGATGCGTGGATGCATCAGGTCATGATGGGCGCGCGGCAGAAAGCCGTAGTTGATGAAGAAATCTTCTTCGATGGGCAGTCGCGCGTAGCGGCGCTCGAGGTCGCCCGCGACATAGCCGATCACCCGGTGTCTTAATGTTAAATCCTGGGCGCGGGCCGGCGCCCGGATTGGATCGGCTTGCACGAAGCCGAGCTTCTCGATGGCCCTCCGCAACGTGGTGGGCTTGAACAGCGAACGCGCCACGGCGTAGCGGCGCAGATGATCGAGAGTCAGGGGCATGCCGCGATGATATCGCTCGCGCGCCAATTCCTAGTACATTAGCGACCCCATGCTGGAAACCATCGAGATTGAAACCGCCCCCAAGCCCAACGCCGCCATCATCTGGCTGCATGGGTTGGGCGCCGACGGCCATGACTTCGAACCGGTGGTGCCGCAGTTGGTGCCACGGGTGGAGAAAGCCTGGCGCTTCGTATTTCCGCATGCGCCGGTGCGCCCGGTGACCATCAACAATGGCATGCGCATGCGCGCCTGGTACGACATCAAAGGCTTCGACCGGAAATCCGCCGAAGATGTGGCCGGGTTTACCGACACCGACACTCAGGTGCGTGAACTGATCACCCGGGAAAACCGCCGCGGCATTCCTACAGAACGCATCGTGCTGGCCGGGTTCTCCCAGGGCGGCGCGGTCTCCTTGTATACCGTTCCACGCCTCGACGAAAAATTGGCCGGGGTCTTGGCGCTATCCTGCTATCTCCCGCGGGAGAGTTCGTTCCCTGCCGAACGCAAAACCGCCAACGATGCCACGCCGATATTCATGGCGCACGGGGTGGCCGACGCCACGCTGCCTATGGCATTGGGCGTGGCTTCGCGCGACTATTTGCGCAGCAACGGCTACACCGTCGAATGGCACGAGTATCCGATGGCACACGGCGTATGCCCGGCCGAAATAGTAGACATCCGCGAGTATTTGTTTCGCGTGCTTCCTTAACTTGAAGAGAGCGACCATGGCCACTAAAACCGATAACTCCTCGACCCTGACCCGAGCCAAACAGGCCGTGCGCCTGGCAAAGGCGGAGCTGAAAAAAGCCCGTAAGCATTACAAGGAAGCCAAGAAGGCCGCGAAGTTGGCGCGCAAGAAAGCCAAGCCGGCCAA
>CAZZWE010000046.1:0-21697 GCA_964657675.1 uncultured Steroidobacteraceae bacterium | reverse complement strand
TCGGCGGGGCAATGGCGGGCTGCGGACTCATGCCGGCCAAAAAGCCCAAGCCGGCCAAGAAAGCCAAGGCCAAGGGCTCGAAGGTCAAGGCTGCGGCGAAAGTGGCGACGGTGAGAAAGTCTGTGAAGGTCAAGCTGAAAGTGCGCAAGACTGCGGCGAAGCCTAAGACCGTCGCGAAAGCCAAAAAGTCCAGGCCAAGGGCGGCCCCGTCCAAGGTGGCCACGCCCAAGTCGGCCCCGCCGAAGGTAGCCGCCAAGGTCGCACGAGCAAAACCTGAACCGGTGGCCAAGCCCGCGCCTAAGAAGCGCGCACCTCGGGCGACGCAGCCGCCGCAAGCGACCGAGCGTTCGACGGCTGACATCACCAAGTCGGTGATCGAACGACTGCAAAGCCCGCCGCCGGTATTGCCGCCGGATCCGGTGATTCCCGAGGCTTGACGGCTAGGTGCTGGGAACCGACATGAGGTTGGGAAACAAGATGACGAGCAGCAACAGCAGCATTGCCAGCCCCACCCACAACAAGATTTGACCCATCACCAATAGCCCGAGGGCTTTGGCGTTGGTGATGGCCAGCAGTTCGCTGAAGCCCATCACCTGCAGCACCACGCTCCACAGCGCCAGAAACAGGTAGGCCGCAATTTCCAGCTGGCGGATCACGCTCTGGAATCCGTCCAGGTTGACGGCGGGGCTGGCAAGAAACGCGGCGTCGCCGATCAGCGCGATGGCCACCACCCATACCCCGACGGCAGCCAGCACCGGCACTCCGCCATACGCCAGCACATGAAAAGTCGCTGCGCGGCTCGACTTGCCGCCGGCGCGAAATCCGAGCCGGGTATAGATGCTGGCGAACAAATACATGCTCGCGATGCCGACTGGGCCAAATATCAGCGAGTTCATCAGCACTGCGCCGATGCTGACATGACTGCCGGCAGCGTCCGGTCGGTACAGTGCTAAAGAATTTCCGATGCCGAGCATCGCGGCCAGCGCGTAATCGGTAACGCTCAAGGGTTTGTCCGCCAGCTCGCGAAACACGCGGCGCGGCCGCAGCCACACATCCTTCAATGGTCGGATGGCATCGGATGCAGGGCTTGCGCTGGGGTCTGTCGGCAACATCCAAGCAGCCTACGCATTCGGCGCGCGTGACTCCAGCATCATGCGCAGATGACAGCAGACTTTTTCAGGGCTACTCTCACAACGAGTTCGAACGATCTCGAGGAGAAGATTGATCATGGCAAAAAAGAGTAAGGCAAAGAAAAGCTCGGCGAAGAAAGGGAAAAAACGCCCGGTGAAGGTCAAGGCGAAAGCCAAGAAGACAGTGAAGGCGAAGTCGGCGAAGAAGGCCGTCAAGAAAGTTGCGAAGAAAAAAGTCGCCAAGAAGGTTGCGAAGAAGGCTGCGAAAAAGGCGGTGACCAAGACGGCCAAAGCTCCGGCACCGAAGAAGAAGGTAGTACGGAAACCGAAGGCTGCGGCGCCGACCCCGCCCGAGCCGACGGCAACCCCGTCTGCCACGCCGGAGACTGAGTCGGATGAGCCGACCACCTCGTCTTCCAGCACGGAAGAACCGTCAGCCTCCTGAAGGCAGCGGCGGTCAGTTAGGCGCGCAGCAATCCTTGCAGGGGGCGCGCGCCGTTACTGTCGGGAAACACTCGGTTGGCCAGGGCTTTGCGGTCGATGTGCAGGTGTTCATCGAGCACGCCCTTGAAGATGCTGCGTAGATCCAGCGTGGGCTTGAGGTCGCGGTTGTCGAGCAATGCGTTCTTCGACAATCCCGGCCAGTCGGCCAGTACGCGTCCGCCACGGACGGATCCGCCTGCCAGGAATGCGCAGGCACCCGTCCCGTGGTCGGTGCCGTTGGTGCCATTCATGGCGGCCGTCCGGCCGAATTCGGTAATCACCAGCACCGCGGTGTCCGACCACAGCGGACCCAAATCATCCGACAGTGTCCGCAGCGATTGATCGAGACCGGTGAGCCGTTGCGCCAACACACCCTTGGCTCCCCCCTGATTGGCATGAGTGTCCCACCCCGTGGCTTCGATCACGGCAATCTCCGGACCGCCATCGGCGCGCATGAGGCTCGCTGCCATGCGGGTCACGGCGTGCACCTTGTCGGGAGCGGCGGCGCGCATTCCGGCCGGCATCGCGTCATCGGTCATTTTCTCGGTCTGCACCGCCTCGCTCAGGCGCGCCGAGAACCAGTCGTCCTTCGAGTACAGATCCGCCAAGCGCGCCAACAAATCGCCATCGACATCGGGCGTCATCTGCGGTGACTTGGAATACACCGGGGCCTCGCCCCGCAAGATCAGCGGCACGTTCTGGCTGACGGCAACCGCGCGCTGCGACAGGCGGGTGCTGTGAGGCATGGCCGCCAGTGCGCGGTTCAGCCAGCCATCGGCGCTGCCGATGGGCTTGGTCAGGCCATTCTCCAGTACGTTTTGCCCATCGAAGTGGGAGCGGTCGCGATAGGGCGAGGACACCGCGTTGAACACGATGAGTTCGCCGGCCGAGTAGCGCTCGTGCAGAAAGGTCAGCGAGGGATGCAACCCGAAGGTGTTATCCAATCGCAGCGCACCGTCGGCGCCGCCGGGCGCCGCGATGGCGAGGTCGCGATGCAAGCGGGCGTAGTCAGGGTCGCCATAGGGCGGCACGGCAGCCAGCCCATCGAGCGCGCCCCGCAAAATCATCACCACCAGCCGTGGGGATCCGCCGGTATTGGCGAACAGCACCTGCGGAATCATCGCGCCGGCGGCCAAGGCACCGCTGCCGAGTAAAAAATGTCTGCGGGAGTAGGTGTTTTTCATGGTGCTAGCGACGTTGGAATTCTGGACTCATGAGCAGCAACGCCACGGCCTGAGTGGATGAGGCCGCGCGGTTGAGCGCTGTCAGAGTTTCGGGGCGCGCATAGTTGCCGAGACTGGTGGCAGCCAAGTCCGCCGGCGGCACCCCTTGTTCGTAGCGGGCCGCTGCTCGGGTGGCCCACAGCACCCGCCGCATCAGTGCGTCCGAGCCATCCCAACTCTGGGCGGTGTCGGGCCATCCGGCCGGCGAACCCGGCGTGTATTGGCGTTGGCCGAGCAGCTCGAAGCTGCGCAGCACCTCCTCCGGTTGCTGCGGGGTGATGTTGAGCGCGCGCAGGGAGGAGAACACGAAATCCTGCGGCGTCTTGAATTTGCGAGCGTCGGTATCCCAGGCTTCGGGAGAGTCGATCAAGGCCGCGTAGGTGCGCGACAAATTACCGCCGGACTTCAAAAACGCGTCGGCCACGCGTGCCACGGTTCGCGGCGGCGGGTCGTCGGCCACGAAATGACGCACCAGCTTGGTGGCAATGAAATGCGCCGTGGCCGGATGGCGCGACAGGTCGGCGAGTGCGGCTTCGCCTTGCCCCTGCCCGTCCTCGCGATAGGTCTTGCCGAGAAAAGTCTTCGGTCCCGGCTGGTGCAGATTGGCGCGGAAGTAAAAGCGGCCCGGCGCACCGCCCGCCAACCGGCCCTTGCCGCCGCCGATCGACCAGCCGGTGATGATTTCTGCGAAGGCGATGATGTCGGCCTGGCGGTAGCCGCCATTCACGCCGAGGGTGTGCAGCTCCAAAATTTCCCGCGCCAGATTCTCGTTGATGCCGAAGGGCCGCGACATCGGCGCGTTGCCTTGTGCGTTGCGCCTGGCGGCGCGCTGCGCGGCCAAGACGGCCATGTCGGATTGCTCACCGATGGAATATTGGTTGTCGAGAAAGGCAATCATGGCGGGGTGCTGTTCCACCGCGATGAGCATGTCGGCGAAGCGACCGGCGAGGTAAGGTCGGATGGCTTCGTTCTCCAGCGTGCCCGCCAGTCCCAGCAGCTGGGCCTTATCCGTGGAGACGGCGAAATGATTCGACCAGAAATGCACCAGGCGTTCGGCGAAGGGCGTGTCGGTGAGCGCGGCGCTCTGGGCGCGTGCCAACACCTGCTCGCGGTAATGCGGCAGGTAGGCAGCACGCACCAGGGCGCCTTTCTTCATATCCGGGCTTTCATCGCGGGCCGCCAAGAACTCCGCGACGATTTGTTCCGATGAAGCCAGCGGCGTCGTGCCGGCCAGCGGCACCGCGCCTTTGATTTGCGACGCCAGCCAACCGCGCGGATCAGCCGACGCGGTTTTCAGTTCGCCCGGCCTCGCGCCCAGCCCAAACCGAAGTACGGCGATTTCTGCTTGCATGAGGTCAGTAACGGCACGCGGCGCATGGGGTTGACCCGATGGGTGAGACGCTGTGGCGGCGCCCCACAATTGATCGCAACTGTTAAGTCGCGACCGGTGGCGGCGGTGGTTGTCCGTCGATTCGCGGCAGGGTCGCGTCGAAGCAGGCCCAATGGGGCGCTTGGGAAACCCAGATGGTGGTGGCGGGTTTGACGATGCCCGGATCATCGAGCGCGCCGGCGCGGATGAAAATCAAATGCGGCCGCGATTCTGCCTCACTGAACAAGGGCGTTCCGCACTTCAGGCAAAAACGCCGATGCATCACGTTGCCGCTGTCGGCCACAATGCTGAAATCACCCATCTGTCCCTGCACACGGACCGCGCTGCTCGCAAAGCATGAGGTCACGGTGCCGCTGCCCGCCCCCAAGTACTGGCAGACCCGGCACCAGCAGGCTCGGGTAAACAGCGGTTCGGCGGTGCTTTGAAACCGCACGGCGCCGCACAGGCATCCTCCCGTAATCTCCATGGCAAACCCCTTAAATTGCCGGCCAAATGAAATGCACGGCAAAAATCACGGCCAAGGCGGCGATGCCCACATTCAGCCAGACACCGGCCCCGGTCCAATAGCCGGGCGGCACCACCGAGGGATCCAGGGCTTTGGCCACCTGCCGGAATTGGCGCGCTGAGATCAGCGCCACCAGTGCGCCCAACACCAAGAGCAATACGCCGACGCGCAAAGAAAAGCTGCGCTGTGCACCGGAGGTCGCTTCATGCGTTGCCATCTGAACGAATAAACCGAAGCGCTCAACCACGAATCCGAAGCCCATCAAGGCAATGGCCGTGCGTTGCCAGGCGAGCAAGGTGCGTTCAGCGGCAAAGAGGACCCGTGGGTCGGCGGTGTAGGACATAAATGTCTCCTTTCGGCGACTAGTGAACTAGTTCTAGTCAGTCGAATCTTACATATCGATCAGGTAGTTCCCGATTTTGAGAGATGCGTATTTTGACGAGAATTACGATGTGTTACTCGGGAAGCGGACTATGGCATACGGTCGGACCAAATTGGCTACGAATAGCCGCGGCATTTCAGCCGTCGCACATGTGCTCAACGACATGAAAAGGGCACCCCTGATCGAGGACGATACCCGCGAATTGGAAGAGTTGCGTGCCATCAACGCGCACCTCGTGCGTGAACTCAACATTTTGCGCCAACGCGAAGCCGAGGCGCTGCAGCTTGCGGATCGCGATGGCCTGACTGGCTTGTACAATCGCCGCTACATGTTGGAAATGCTCGAGGCCGCGATCGCCGACGCCAACGAGCAGCGCTTGTCCGTGGGTTTGTTGTTCATCGACTTGAACGGCTTCAAAGCCATCAACGATGAATATGGGCATGCCGCCGGTGACAAGATTTTGACCACCATTGCCACGCGAATCTCGGCGCGAGTGCGCACGGGTGATGTGGTGTGCCGGTATGGCGGCGATGAGTTCGTCGTGGTGCTTCCGGCCGTGCCGGATTTTTCTGCGGTAAGCCGCGTCGCCGACACCATTCGCGAGCGCATCTCGCTGCCCTATTGGATTAACGGCGAGGAACAGCACCTCACCGCCGCGATTGGCGAGTCACTCTATCCCCATGATGGTGATAATGCGGCGATGCTGCTCGATCGCGCCGACCTTGCCATGTATCGCATGAAGCAAAGACTGGCGCGCCCGATGGTGACCTTGGGCTTCGTGCCTCAACAGCGCCTCGGCCGCCGCCGCAACGACAAGTCCCGCAGCCGCTCCAGTGGTGCTTCTGAATAGAGGGCGCTATCCTGCTTGATTCTTAAGCCTTGTTCCGTCAACGGTGCGGGGCTCAAGACGTTTCATCACATATCGTTTATACGTGTGTAAATCGTCATGAAGAATCAGCGCAAGTGGTTGAACGCCGGCTTAAGCCTCGCGCTCGTCTTATCTTTGACCGCGGCCGGATGTGTCGTGGTCCCCGATCAACGTCATTACTATGGCGGCGTCGTGATGGTCGCGCCCCCCGAGCCGCGCGTCGAAGTCATCGGCGTCGCGCCGAGCCCCGGGTATGTCTGGATCGGCGGCTATTGGAAGTGGGTGGATGGCCGGCACGAATGGGTGCGCGGCTATTGGGCCCCGGGGCGATCGGGCTATCACTGGGTGGCGCATTCCTGGGTGCGGTCCGGCGATGGTTGGCGCATGCACCCCGGTCATTGGGAGCGCGGCTGACCGCTCAAGGCTTGTAGAACGCGTCGATCCCGGTTTTCGCGATCAACCCAACCACCACGGCGATGTAGATCGCACGCACGAAGCCGCTGCCATGTTTGATGGCAGTATGGGTGCCGAGAATGCTGCCCAGGGCGTTGGCAAATCCTAACGCCAATCCAAATTCCCAGTGCACCTTGCCTTGCAGCGCGAACAACAATAGCGCGCCGCCATTGGTCGCAACGTTGACGGCCCGCGCGCCGGCCGATGCATGCAGGAAATCAAAGCCATACAAACGGATGAACAGCAGCATCAAAAAGCTGCCGGTGCCCGGCCCAAAGAATCCGTCGTAGAAACCGATGAGAGCGATGCAACCCAGGGCCAGAACGAATCGGATGCCGCGCACTTCGAGCGGCGCATGCTGGTGTCCCAGCTTCTTGTGCCACAGCACATAGATCAACACCGCACCCAGCATCACCGGCACCAGCGGACGAAATACCGCCGGCGACACGCGAATCGCCACGCTCGCGCCGGCCAACGCGGCCAGCAATGCGATGCACAGGGCCGGCCACAGCCGGCGCCAGGGGACTTGCACCACGCGCAGATATCGCCACGTCGCAGAGGCCGTGCCGCAGATGCTGCCGAGCTTGTTGGTGCCGAGCAGTTGCGCCGGTTGCGCATTGGGATATGCCGCAAACAATGCCGGCACCTGAATCAAGCCGCCGCCGCCCACGATGGAGTCAATGAATCCGGCAAAAAATCCCGCGCTCAAGACCCATGCGATGGCCCCTGAGCTTGCGCCTAGCGGGACGAGGTCCAGGACGATCCCCCATGGATATCGCGCAGCTTTCGCTCCGAGCCTGCGTTGAACCAATGTTCGATCAAGCGGAACGAGATCGACACACTCGGCGGGGCGATGGTCTTGCTGCTGGCGAAGTCTTCGCGCGTGAACCAGCGGGCATCTTCCAATTCATGATCCCGCAATTGAATCTGCGTGGTCGTCGCGCGCGCCGTGAACCCCAGCATGAGAGACGAGGGAAACGGCCACGGCTGCGAGGAGTGATACTCGATATCGGTGACTTCGATGCCGGTTTCCTCGAACACTTCGCGCACCACCGCATCCTCCAAAGATTCTCCAGGTTCGACGAACCCCGCGATGGTCGAATAGCGGCCGACCGGCCATGAGGCCTGTCGTCCAAGCAGGGCGCGCTCGCCGTCGCTGATCAGCACGATGATGGCGGGATCAAGCCGTGGGAATTGCTCGTGCCGGCACGCCGCGTTGGTACACACCACGACATGTCCGGCTTTCGCCGCAATCGTCGGCGTGCCGCAGGTGCCGCAGAAACGGGAGCGCTTGCGCCAAAACATCAGCGCACGCGCATAACTCAACAATCCTGCCTCATCGTTCGGCAGTCGAGCGGCCACCATGCGCAAATCCTCGAAACGCGACCCCGCCGGCAAGGCGGGCGCATCCGGCGTGTCGAATTCATAGGCAAACACGTAGGTGCCGCCAAAACGACCGAGCAGGACCAGCGCCGAAATATCCCGTTGGGCTTCGGGAATCTGGGCCAATGGCAGATACGCGGCCCGCGGCTCATCGCCCTCGGTCACCAAGCTGCGCGAGTTCCACACCGGCACCACGCGGCTGGCGGTGTCCGCCAACGCGCTCGCCCACCATGCGGCATCCTCTCGCAGATGCGCGGCGCGATCCAAGTACGGACCCGCCAAAATATTCCCTGGATGCATGGCCGTATTCTAGCAGGCGGGCGAGGGCGCCAGCGCTCCGACGGCGCCGGGCCCTCCCTTGAGTTCGAACCCGGTCAGTGTTTGAGCGGTACGGGCGTGGGATTACAGTTGTTGCAGTGGTGTTTGTGCCGCGCCAATAAATCACGCAAACGCAGAGCGCCGCAGGTGGAACATCGAGCGACGCCGACTTCATCGCGCCGCGCGAGCGCCAACAACAGGAACCAGCCATGCTCGAAGGAGATTCTCTCGGCGGCATGCAGACCGATATAGGTTTCATAGGCGCTGCACAGCAGTGCGCCCGACTCCAATGATCCCACGCGATAGCGCGGTTCCACGCTGTTGCCGGTTGAGCCCACCAGTCCGTACATGAGAAACATGCTGGCCAGTTGCGCGGCATGAAAATTCACTTCCGGATTTCTGAAAAAGAACGCCGCCTGGCGCGGCGACTTGCCGCGATGACGCAGCACGTCGAAGGACGGATTGTTGAGCACATAACTGCGATACAACTTGCGAATGCGATCGTCGCTCAAACCGGTCCACTGTTTGATGGTGTAGGTGCGCGCTTCGTGGCGGATCAGCCGCAGCGCCAGATCCAAACGCTGGCGGTCGCGGGTATAGCGGTCGTCGGAAACTCTCATGGTGCTCTCCTTTGCAATTCACGCGGTTTTGGGTCAAAAAGAATTTGACAGAAATTAATCACAAAGTTAGCGTGGCTGCCAAGGAGTTTCGGCGGGTGTTTCCGCTGGATTCGCAGGGAAATGCACGGCGCTCGGGCGCAGGGAGGTGCAAAATGCAGGACGGAATCAGCGGCGGGTGGGCGCGCGGGCCGCACTTATCACCTGAACAATTGAATTCGGTGCGCGGGCTGAATGCCCGTTTTCTCGACCTCGCGGGCGACGCCGGGCATGAATGGGATACGGTGCGGGGCGGCGGAGTCGCGGCGATGCTGGCCTCGTTGTCGCCCTTGCAACGTGCGGCGGTGGCGAGTTGCCCGTATGCATTGTTCGATCTGCGTTTCGAGGATGAGGTTTACTGGAAAACCCGATTGACACAGGCGCTGCAATATCGCGTCGCAGATGAACCGGTTGATCAGGCCGTGGTCGACTTCGTGCGGCTCGCCGTGTTTTATGCCTGGCACGTGGCGCACACCTCCACGCTGGCGGCGCAATTCCTACTCGGCATGTCGCCGGCTACGGTGGAGGCGCTGCGCGGTGTTGTCGTCAACAGCCTGCCGGCGTTGGCCGACAGCGAAGCATCAAACTTGAGCGCACGTTGGCGCCACTCGGCCACCTATTGGAGCGCTTTGATCGGCGCGGCGGCGCGGGCTGACACGCCGGCTTTGCGCCGTATCCAGCTGCATGGATTGCAGTTGGCCGCCGCCGCTCGGTTGCCTTAAGCCCAAAGCGGTTTTTGCGATTGGCCGTTGCGGCCACTGCCTCGGCAGGTTTAGGCTACGCGGCTCCTATGCATGCCCTCGTCCTCCGTCAGCTTACCAAAGTCTATAAAAACGGCATCCAAGCGCTCAAAGCCATTGACTTGACGGTCGAGGAAGGCGACTTTTTTGCCTTGCTGGGACCGAATGGCGCGGGCAAGACCACGGCGATCGGCATCACGACTTCCTTGGTCAACAAGACCAGCGGCGTGGTCGAGGTGTTCGGTCATGACATCGACACCGATCTTGAAGCCGCGAAATCCTGCATCGGTCTCGTGCCGCAGGAAATCAATTTCAACATGTTCGAGACGCCGTACACCATCGTGGTGAATCAGGCCGGGTTTTATGGCATCCCGCGCACCCTCGCCAAGCAGCGTGCCGAGAAATATTTGAAGCAGCTGCAGCTGTGGGATCGGCGCAATTCCATCGCCCGTGCATTGTCGGGCGGCATGAAACGGCGCCTGATGATTGCCCGTGCCCTGATGCATGAACCTAAATTGCTGATTTTGGACGAACCGACCGCGGGCGTGGACATCGAGATCCGCCGCTCGATGTGGGACTTCCTGCGCGACATCAACGAGCAGGGCACCACCATCATATTGACGACTCACTATCTCGAAGAAGCCGAGAGCCTGTGCCGCAATGTCGCCATCATCGAGGGCGGCAACATCATCGAGCGCGACAGCATGGCCAATGTGCTGCGCAAATTGCAGACCGAAGTGTTCGTCTTCAACTTGCGCGATGCGCGCGATGCGGCGCCGGTGCTCGAGGGATTCACCGCGCTGCTGTCCGATGACCACACCTTGGAAATCGAAATGTCCAAGACCCAGAGCCTGAATGACATTTTCGCGCAGCTGTCGGCGCAAGGTATCGCGGTCACCAGCATGCGCAACAAGGTCAACCGCCTCGAAGAGCTGTTCATTCGCTTGGTCGACGGCAGCATCCTCGCCGGCCAAGCGTTGAAAGGCGCCGCGCTGGCGCAAGCCGTGCAAGCGGCGAAGGGGGCCTAGCGCATGTCCGCATCGCGCGCAGCCACCGAGTGGATCGGGTTCAAGACCATGATCATCCGGGAATTCAGCCGCATCGTGCGCATCTGGGGACAGACCATCGTGCCGCCGGCCGTCACGGCGACGCTGTACTTCGTCATCTTCGGCAACTTGATCGGCAAGCGTGTCGGCCAGGTGGGCGGCTACGACTATATGCAGTTCATCGCGCCCGGCCTGATCATGATGTCGGTCATTCAGAATGCTTATGCCAACGTCGTATCCTCGTTTTTCGGCGCCAAGTTCGGCAAGCATATCGAGGAGTTGCTGGTCTCGCCGCTGCCCAACTGGCTCATCGTCATGGGCTACACCATGGGCGGCGTACTGCGCGGCCTGTTGGTGGGTTCGGTGGTCACGATCGTTTCGCTGTTCTTCACCCATCTCACGCTGTTGCATGTGTTCGCGATCATCTCGGCGGTGCTGCTCACCAGCTTCGTGTTCTCGATCGGTGGTTTCATCAACGCGTTGTTCGCGAAGAACTTCGACCAAATCTCCTGGTTTCCGACCTTCATACTGACCCCGTTGACCTACCTTGGCGGCGTGTTCTATTCGGTCACCATGTTGCCGGCTTGGGCGCATACGGCGTCCAATATCAATCCCATTCTTTATATGGTCAGCGCTTTCCGTTATGGATTCTTAGGCACCTCGGACGTTGATTTACGTCTGGCCTATGGAATCATGGTGGCAGCGGCGGTTTTGATGTTCTCGCTGGCGGTGGCCTTGATGAACCGCGGCGCCGGCATTCGCGACTAGGAGACTTCATGTCAGGTACGGTTTCACGCGCTGGCGGCGCATTGCTTGCTGCAATTGTTGGCGCAACTCTCACGGGCGCCGTCTCCGCCGATGGAGCGGGCCCTGACCTCGAGGGATTTGCGCCGAGCGCGGCGGCCGCTGAGATGCAGCTGGAAGCCAAATTCGACGCCGATCTGTCCTCCGCCGACTTGCGCGCATGGATGCAGCAGATGTCCTCGGCGCCCAATCACGTCGGATCGCCGCACGACAAAGCCAACGCTGAGTTTCAGTTGGCGAAGTTCAAGGAATGGGGCTGGGATGCGTCCATAGAAACTTTCTCGGTGCTGTACCCCACCCCCCGTGAAGTGGCGGTGGAGTTAATCGAGCCGACCACGTTCAAGGCGCTGTTGAGTGAGCCGGCGGTCGAAGGGGATGCAACCTCTTCGCAGACCCAGGATGAGCTGCCGCCGTACAATGTTTACGGGGCCGATGGTGACGTGACCGGTCAGTTGATCTACGTCAATTACGGCATGCCCGACGATTACAAAGAACTCGAACGGCTCGGGATCAGCGCCAAGGGCAAAATCGTGATCACGCGGTACGGCGGCGGTTGGCGCGGCCTCAAGCCGAAGCTCGCGTACGAGCACGGCGCCATTGGGTGTTTGATTTACTCCGATCCGCGCGATGACGGCTACGGCGCCGGCGAAACCTATCCCAAAGGCGGCTTTCGCCCACGCGATGCGGTACAGCGCGGCTCGGTTCAGGACATCACGCTGTACAGCGGCGATCCGTTGACGCCCGGTGTGGGCGCGGTGCCGGGCGCCAAGCGCTTGGCCCTGAAAGATGCCCAGACGATATTGAAGATTCCGGTGCTGCCGATTTCCTACGGGGATGCGGAGCCGCTGCTGGCCGCATTGAGCGGACGGGTGGTGCCGAGCGCTTGGCGCGGCGGCTTGCCGATCACTTACCACATCGGTCCCGGTCCGGCGAAAGTGCACATGAAAGTGCTGTCTGATTGGAGTCAGAAGACCTTGTATGACGTCGTGGCCAAGATCCGCGGCTCGCAGGAACCGGATCACTGGATCATTCGCGGCAATCACCATGACGGTTGGGTGTTCGGCGCGGCCGATCCCTTATCCGGACAAGTCGCGCTGATGGCGGAAGCCAAGGCCATCGGCACGTTGGTGAAGGCCGGCTGGCATCCGAAGCGTACGTTGGTTTACACCAGCTGGGATGGCGAGGAGCCGGGCTTGATTGGCTCGACGGAGTGGGTGGAAACCCACGCTGCGGAGTTGAAATCCAAAGCCGTGCTCTACGTCAATTCGGACGTCAACGGCCGAGGCTTTTTATCCGCCGAAGGCAGTCATGCGCTGCAGCACTTCGTCAGCGAGGTGGCGCGCGACGTCAAGGATCCCGAGACTGGCGGCAGTGTGCTCGCGCGCGCCTTGGCGGCGCGTCGCGCCATGGGGTACGAATCCGGCGCAACGTCCGACGGCGCAAGTCATGCCGGCGGTGACCTGACGTTGGGTGCGCTCGGTTCCGGCTCCGACTACACACCGTTCTTGCAGCATCTGGGAATCAATTCGTTGGACTTGGGGTTTCAAGGCGAGTCCGATTACGGTGTCTACCATTCCGCCTACGACAGTTTCGATCATTTCCGGCGTTTCGTGGATCCGGGATTTGAGTACGGCGTCGCGCTCGCCAAGGTGGCGGGGCGGGTGATGTTGCGCGCTGCGCAAGCGAACTTGATCCCGGCGCATGAAAGCGATTTTGCCGCGTCCATTGCCGGCTTCGACGAAGAACTGCACAAGAGTGCTGACGGCATGCGCAACAAGTCGCGTGAACTCAGCAAGTTGCTGGATGACGATGTGTTCAAGCTCACTGCCAATCCCGACAAGCCGCGCGCTGCACCACCGCGCCTCGATGAGGTGCCGTACCTGAATTTCTCCGAGTTGGACAATGCCGTGGCGAAGCTCGATCAAAGCGCCAAGGCGTTCGACAAGGAATATGCGCGTCTGAGTGCCTCGGACAACGCGTCGGACACCCTGAAGCGAAATCATATCAATGCAACATTGGTGATCTTGGAACAAACCCTGACGGCGCCGCATGGTTTGCCGGGACGCGAATGGTATCAACATATGGTGTACGCACCCGGCATGCGCACCGGCTATGGCGTGAAGACCCTGCCGGGAATCCGTGAGGCGATCGAAGAGCGGCGTTGGGACGAAGCCAACCAATATATTGGGGTGGTCTCACGCTCGCTCAACGCCTACAGTGCGGATCTGGACGCCGCGCTTAGGTAGCCCCATGGGGCGATTAGTCGTGTATCGTGCTGGTATAGATCTAGAGCGAATTTGAGGAGACGAATGATGACCGATGAGAAGCAGCAAAAATTTACGGCCAAGGTTCGCCGCGGGCTGGTGTGGGTTCATACTGTCGCCGCCGCCGAGCTGGCCAAGAAAAAGGCCGAGGCAACCGGCGTGCGCATTGAAGGTTTTACGGCCAGTGAACTTGCCGATGTGGAATCGGCGCTGACTTGGATCGCGCAAAATAAAGAGTCGCAAAGCACCGACGCCGCTTGAGGCGCCGCCGGCGGTCGCAAGACCGTCGCGATTTTGCGTCAATTCGACACTGACCGGCGCTGAAAGGACTGCGCTACACTAATCCTATGGCCCGTAAACGCGCTTTAGTCGTCGACGATTCAAAATCCGCCCGCGTCATCTTGAGCCGCATGCTCGAGAAATACGACATCGAAGTGGACATGGCCGAATCGGCTGAGCAGTCGATCGAGTACTTGAGAAATAATCGGCCTGACGCGATTTTCATGGACCATCTGATGCCCGGCATGGATGGACTGCAGGCCGTGCAGGCGATCAAGGGCAACCCTCAGACCGCCATGATTCCCATCATGATGTACACCTCGCAGGAAGGCGAGTTGTACGTCGGTCAGGCGCGCGCCCTGGGCGCCATGGGCGTCTTGCCGAAACAAGTGCGTCCCGTCGATGTGTCGAAAGTGTTGTACGAATTACACTTGTTGCCGGATCGCCGCGACATGGAGGAACCGGCGTTGCTGCCGGTGGAGATCGAAGCCGGTGCGCCGGTAGAGCGCGTGCCGCAACCCAAACCGGCAACCGTCACGAACATCGATTGGGGCCGCCGCGTCGAAGCCACCGTGAAGGATCAGGCCGTGGATATTCGGCGCTTCATCGTGGCCAGCCTCGATAGTTTCGCCGGGCGCATCGTGACCGATGTGCGCGATGCATTGCCCATCGTGCCCGCCAACGATGCCATCGCCCCGCCACCCAAGCCCACGCAATCCTCTTGGGTCTGGCCGGTGGCGACGCTGGTGGCCTGCCTCGCAGCCGCGGGCTTTGCAGCGGGCTGGATGGTGACGCGCAACGATTTGCAGCATACCCACGACGAGATTGCGGCGCTGTCGAGTTCCAATGCGGATCTGACGCGCACGCGTGCGGATTTGAGTTCCGCGGTCAAGGATTTGACGGCCGCATTGGCCGCTGCGAACACGGCACCTGCCAATGTGGCGGTTTTGAATGGCGCGACGCCCGCGGCGCCGCCACGCATTGAAACCGTTCCCTACGGCGAGATCCCCTTCGATCGCGCACGTCTTGATGTGTTGCGCGACATGCTCGGCAAACTCGAAGGGCAGAATTTCCACGGCGTGCTGCGGGTGACCAACATGGCGGGTCTGTTTTGCTTGAGCGCCAACGGCAATGACGGCTATGTGCCGGCCGTGCCCACCAATCTGGTGAGTAAGTGCGACGTCATCGGTAATCCCTTCGAAGAATCTTTGACCGGTCAGCAGCGCCAGTCTCTGGCGTTCGCCAATCTGGTTGCCGGCGTGCGCGCGCGTACGGCCGGCGCCATCAGCGTGGTGTTGGAGACGGCGGGCAGCTCGCGATTGGCCGCCGCCTATCCTGCGCGCAGCGATTCCTTGACGGCCGGTGAATGGAATCGCGCCGCCGCGGCCAACAATCGAGTCGAATTCTCGGCCGAGCCGGCGCCTTAAGAGAAGTTTCTTTAGAATGCGATCCGCACGAAGGCTTCCGGTCCCTTGGTGCTGAAATCGAAGAAGCCGGATTCGCTCGACTTGGTCGACACCACATTCACCTTCACCAGGTTGTAGCCGATGGCGAACGCGATGTTTGGCCGCAGTCGGTACAGCGCATCGACTTCATAGAGTCCCAAGTTCCCGTCCAGGTTGGACACATTGACCTTGAGGTACTGGCCGCGCGCGTCGACGTAGAAGCGCTTGGAGATCACATAGGTGGCATCAAGTCCGACCGTGGGCAAGGGTCCGGCGTGATCTTCGCTTTGATCAACATGCCGGGTCTGCGTGGCGACGCGGGCCCGGGCTGAGATGTCGGTATCGTTGACGCCCAAGCTGAACGCGACTTCGTAGCGGTCGCTGTGCAGGAATGAATATTCATAGGCGATCCCCAGCGTGCGCAGCTGGATATCGGTCGTCAACGGGTCTCCGGGCAACAGCGTGACATCGCGAAACTGGATGGGATCCACGATGGTGGTGCTGCCGGTGCGGTCCAGCGAAAAATAATCGAAACGCAGGCGATGACGTTCGCCGGCACGCACCATGACCTGAAACTTCGGTTCTACATCAGTCTTGTCGACGCCAAAGGCATCTTCGGCGTTGATCGGCGTACCTTCAATGCCAGTGCTGCTGTCGAGCCGCAGATCGGTGCTGTTGGACTGGTACGAGGCGCCAATCGAGAGGCGCACGCGTTCCAGGGTGGGACTCAGGTAATCCTCGGCATGCGCCCACCCTGCGGGCAGCGCCATGGCCCATGCCAGCGTCCAAGCCAGATTCTTGATCATGCAGGTCTCCTCAAAATCATCCGCTCCGTGTCGGCGCGACGCTTCGTGGGGGGCAGCGATGGCCGGATCTTTTCCATGACGTGAGTCGCAGCCGCCCGCCATCCGGTAAGTTTGCCGCCGTAGATGCCCAGCACGCGTGGGACTGTGTCTCGATCTGTGGTGAATATGGTCTCGCGCGAGCGGTCGAAGGCGGCCTGACTGGCTGCCGGCAACACTCGAAGGCCCGCAAAGCGCTGGGTGATATCCGCCCGGGTCAGCCCGCGCAGCGCCGGAAAGTAGTGTCTCGCAACCGCCAGGAGGTATTCCTCTTCATCCGGCAGCGGCTGGACCTGGTCCGGTGAGCCGCGATAGGGAGTCTCGGTGGTGCCGATCAGCGTGGCGCCATGCCACGGCATCACGAACACCGCGCGCCCGTCGGAAGGACTTTCGACGTAGTAAATCCCGGCGGTGACGGCGAAGGGAATCACGATATGGGTGCCCTGGACCAAGTCCACGGCGGGGATGAATACGGGCGGTTCAATGAGGGCGGCAACCTGCGGTGCCCAGGGTCCCGCGGCATTGACCAGCACTCGCGCGCCGCAATCGACCGACATGCCGTCCGCCTCATAAGTGACTCGTACGCCCTGGTCGCGCAAGGTGGCCTTCACGAAGCTTGCGGGCATCGCCACTTCCGCGCCGCCAAGCTCCAGCGCCGACTGCACCACGGCACGCGTCAGCACGGCATCGTCGGTTTGGCCGTCGTGATAATGGATCACCGCGTCGAGATTCTCGGTCTGCAAACCATCGAGCGACGGCCATTTCGCTCGCGGCACGCTGCCGAAGCCCGTGGTCGAGTCGAAACCGCCCAGCAAGGCATACATCCACAGTCCCACTTTGAGCAGCCACGGTCGGCGTCGCGTGTCGCGATAGACGGGAATATAAAACGTCTGCAGTTTGACCAGCTCGGGCGCGGTCCGCAGCATGATGGCGCGCTCGCGCAGACTTTCGCGCACCAGCGCGAACTGGGCGGATTCGAGGTAACGCAATCCGCCATGAATCAGTTTACTGGACTTACTCGAGGTGCCAGAGGCGAGCGAGCGTCGTTCAATCAGCAGCGCACTGTGACCGGCGGCGACTGCCGCTTGCAGCACGCCGGCGCCATGAATCCCGCCGCCGATGATGACCACATCGTATTCTTTCATTTCGTTAAACAATTAAAAGTGGGTGCAAGGATGCGCGATAACCCGCGAACACACCAATTCTGCATTGCTGTCGCCATTCGCGCACAGCGATCGCGGTGTTTTTAATTCTGCTCTTCGCGCTTTTCTTCGAACCTTACCACCGGCGCATCCGAGGTCACTTCGATTTCGCCATCGACGATGGCGCCTTTCGCGATCGCGACGGTGCGGGCCGAGACTTTGCCGTGGATCACGGCCGTGTAGCCGATTTCCAATTTGTCCTTGACGCTCAAACCCCCGGTGATCTTGCCGGCGATGATGGCCTGCTGTGCTTGAATGAAACCATTCCACGTTCCGGAGGCCGAAAGATTCAAGCCGCCTTCCAATTCGCCATCGCCATGGACCTCGCCGGAGACCACGAACTGCCCGGTGCCGCGAATGTTGCCGATGAACACCGTTTCAGCGCCGATGAAGGTGGGGCTCGCCGAGCTCGTGTCCAAGAACCGCCGCTTAGGTTGGGTCATGCCAAGGCATTATCCTCGCCACGACACCCTGTGATGTGACCGGCTTGGCGGTAGAATGCGGCGGATTGGCTAGAACCACCTTCGAGAGTGTGAAAATGGTTAAAAATAAAGTGATTTTGGTGCTTTGCATGACCTTATGCCTG
The DNA here is from genome assembly GCA_964657675.1 of uncultured Steroidobacteraceae bacterium. Lineage (GTDB taxonomy): Bacteria > Pseudomonadota > Gammaproteobacteria > Steroidobacterales > Steroidobacteraceae > Bog-1198. The sequence continues at coordinate 3,698 of CAZZWE010000046.1, read as the reverse complement.
GGGCTGGCAGCCTGCAGTCGTCAGCAGAGTGATTGGGAGAAGACCCGCACGTCGAACAGCACCGACGCGTATGAACTTTTCTTAAAGAAATATCCCAGCGGTGAATTCACCGCACAGGCGCAAGCGCGTCTGAAGGAACTGTATGAAGAGCGCGAGTGGCAAAAGGCGCGCGACACCGATACGGTGGATGCCTATCAGGCGTTCTTGAAGCAGTATCCGGAAGGCAAGGAGAGCGAGGAGGCGCATATCCGCGTGGAGAATTTCACGCTCGCCGCCACGCCGTCCAACACGCCGGGCGTCGCCACGCCGGGCGCCGGCGCGCCGGGTGGGCCTGACGCTTCGGCGGTCAACACACCGCCGCCACCACCGCCGCCGCCAGTGCAGTCGCCGCCACCCCGCATGGCCATGGCCATGACGGGCCCGTCTCATGGCCCGGGCTCGGGGTCCTTCGGGGTGCAACTGGGTGCATTCAAATCCGGCAGCAGCGCAGCGACGCATCGATTCGCAGAGCTGCAAAAACTCTATCCGAGTGCGCTCACCGGTCTGTCGCCCAAAGTCGTGCCCGCGAAAGGGAGTTCAGGGACGCTGTATCGTTTGCAAGTCGCGAACTTGAGCGAATCGCATGCCATGTCGATTTGCAAAACGCTCAAAGCCCATTCGCAGGCCTGCGTATTGCTGCACCCGGGGCACACCGGCTAGCACAGCACGTCACCCGCCGACAATTTGTGTCACATCGCGGCAGGCGCACGGCGCTAACTCGCTGATTTCAATGCTGTGCGGGGCTGGCACGCGCCTTGCTTTGTTTTTCTTATGCAATCAAAAATCATCGCATTGTTGGCCCCCGAGGGATGTCTCCAGGCCACCTTGTTGGTTCGCCGTGGCGATGGCCAGTTTGCCCTCGAACGAATCGATGCTCGAGTCGCTGCTGCGGCCCGGCTCGCCGCTCGCTACGCGAGCTCGTCCGCAGTCAGTGTGGCATCACAGGAAGTCACGGCGGCCTGACCGACCATTTTCTAACCCCCGGCGCCGCATCCAGCTTCCCCCGCTCACGGCGCCTTTTTTTTACTCCAGAATCCCCAACTCGCCGAGTAGAAACGCATACTCCATGGCAATTTCACGGTAGCGCTGAAAGCGTCCTGCCTTGCCGCCATGGCCTGCTTCCATTTCGGTGTGCAAGTACAGCGCATGGTCATCGGTCTTCATCGCGCGCAGCTTCGCCACCCACTTGGCCGGTTCGTAGTACTGCACTTGGCTGTCCCATAATCCCGTGGTGATCAGCATTGCCGGATAGTCTTGCGCACGCACGTTGTCATAGGGCGAATACGACAGCATGTAATCGTAGTAGCGGCGCTCGCGCGGATTGCCCCATTCGTCGTATTCGTTGGTGGTGAGCGGAATGCTGTCATCCAACATGGTGGTCACCACATCGACGAACGGCACCTGCGCCACGATGCCGCGATAGTCGCCGGGGCTCATGTTGGCCACCGCGCCCATCAACAGTCCGCCGGCGCTGCCGCCCATGGCGAAGACCTTGTCCTTGGCCGCATAGCCACGTGCCACCAAGGCGCGCGTGACGGCGATGAAATCTTCAAAGGAATTTCTCTTCGCGAGCAGCCGTCCGGTGTCGTACCAGTAGCGGCCCATCTCCTGACCGCCGCGCACATGCGCCAGCGCAAACACGAAGCCGCGATCGAGCAGACTCAGGCGCGAGGAGGAGAAACTCGGATCCATCGACAAGCCATAGGCGCCATAGCCATATTGCAGCAGCGGCGCCGTGCCGTTTTTCACGAAGTCCTTGCGATATACCAGCGATACCGGAATCTGCACCCCATCCGCCGCCGCCACCCACAGCAGTTCCGTTGCATACCTTGCCGGATCGAAGGGTCCGAGTACCGGATCGCGTTTGAGCAGGACCTGCTGCCGCGTTCGAATGTTGTACTCATACACACTGGTCGGTGTGGATAACGATGAGTACGCATAGCGCACCACCTCGGTATCCAGTTGCGGGTTCACCCCGATGGAGGCGGTGTACGAGGGTTCGTCGCTGTCGATGAAAAATTCTTCGCCCTCCGCCTGCTGCGACTTCGCATTCCAGGGCTTGATGCAGATCTTCGCCAAGCCGCCGCTGCGCACCGAGATCCCGAGGAACGAGGCGAACACATCGACATCTTCGATCAAGGTGTCGTCCCGGTGCGCCAGCACGTCGCGCCATTGCGAGCGATCCGAGTTCAAGCCGATGGGCGCGAGCGCCAGTCGGAAGTTGCGCGCCTGCCAATTGGTTCTGACGATGAAGGCATCGCCCAGGTGCTCTAGGTCGTACTCATGGTCGGGTTCACGCGCGAGAAACACCTGAAAATTCAAGTCCGGATCATCGGCGCGCGCAAAGCGCCATTCCGATGACAGCGTGCTCTGCATATGGATGAACAAATACGCATCGGATTTGGACTTCGACAAACCGGTATAGAATTGATGGTCGGTTTGCTCGAACACCAGCTCATCGTTGTTCTGAGTGGCACCGCCCGCCTCACCGACCCGATGTTTTTTTATGTAAAGACCGAGCAATGTCTCCGGATCTTTCTCCACGTACAGCACGGTCTTGTTGTCCGCAGCCCAGACCAGGTCAGGTTCGACGTCCGCGATCGCAGTGGGCAAGGTTTCGCCGCTCGCGAGATTCTTGAATCGCAAGGTGAATTGGCGCCGGCCGACGGTGTCCTCGCAAAAGGCGAGCCAATTCGAGTCGGGCGAGACTTCGAGCGCGCCCAGTTGGTAATAAGAGTGTGAGGCGGCCAGCACATTGGCATCGAGCAGGATTTGCTCCGGCGCCTGCATCGTCCCTGGATGCCGGAAGAAGATCGGGTATTCCTTGCCGGGTTCGTACCTTACTCCATACCAATAGCCGTTTTTGAAATACGGCACGCTGGAGTCGTCCTGTTTCAGGCGTGCGATGATTTCATCGTAGAGCACATTTTCCAGCGATTTGAGCGGCGCGGTGCGCTCCTGGTGATAGGCGTTTTCCGCCGCCAGGTAGGCCAGCACCGCCGGTTGCTCGCGCGCATCGTCGCGCAACCAATAATAGGGGTCATCCCGGTCCCCGAATGGCGAGTTCACGGCATGGGGTTGCGGCTGGGCGATAGGATATTTGGGGTTGGGATGCTTCATGGGGGAGGCGCGAGTATAGTCAGTGGACAGCCGATCGCAAAAACCGGGGAGGGTGAGTATGCAGACGGTCAGTCAATTGCTTCAGGAAAAGGGCAACCAAATCTTCTCGGTTACTGCGCAGGACTCGGTGCTTCATGCCATTGAAATAATGGCGACGCGCCATGTGGGCGCCTTGCTGGTCATGAACCAAGGGTCTCTGATCGGCATCATTTCGGAACGCGATTACGCGCGCAAGGTCATCCTCAAACAGCGCTCCTCGCATGACACACCCGTGGCCGACATCATGACTGCGCCCGCCATTTCGGTGTCGCCTGACGACACCGTGCACCATTGCATGCAGGTGATGACCGACGGTCGTTTTCGTCATCTGCCCGTGGTGAGCGGCGGCCGGGTGGTCGGCATGCTGTCCATCGGCGACTTGGTGAAGGCCGTCATCAAAGAGCAATCGAGTCACATCGAGCAGCTGGAACGCTATATCGCAGGCTAAGTATTGCCGCGACGGGCTGGCCAAAAACTGAAGCGATGAGACGGCGATTGAC
>CAZZWE010000045.1:0-28029 GCA_964657675.1 uncultured Steroidobacteraceae bacterium | reverse complement strand
CGGCCTCACGCATGGCGGGACTGATTTGAGGCTCGCGGGTGGGCTGCGCGATCACAGCTTCCGGCGCACGTTCCGGTGCAGGGGTTGCCGCCGCGCGCTGTCTTGTCGCGTCGGCGAACAACGCCTCGTCATAATCCACGGCGGCGATCACTTCGATTCCATCCTCGCCGCGGCGGCTCGACAGAATGACCGCATCGGGCCCTTGTTCCGAGCGCACCAGCGCGAGCGCTGCGCGCATGCTGGGTGCCGTATAGCGTTTGATTTTCATATCAACCTCCGTCCGTCATGCAATTCATTAGCGACCCACCGCGGCAATCACGCGGATGCGCCTGTTTTCAGGAATTTCGTTGTAAGCCAGCACCGCGAGCGAGGGCGTCGAGTGGCGCATCAGCTTGGCAATCCAAGGGCGAATCTTCGGCGCGACCAACAGCACGGCGGGTTCGCCGGCGGCTTCTTGACGCCGCGTGCTGTCGCCGAGCGCGGTCTGGATGCGATCGGCCAGTCCGGGCTCGAAGCCCGGCGATGCTTCGCCGCCGCCGGCCATAGAATCCTGCAGTACCTGCTCGAGCGCCGGATCCAAGGTGATCACCGGCAGCTCTTGGCGCAGCCCGCCGACGTTCTGCACGATGCTGCGGCCCAAGGCGACGCGCACGGCGGCCACCAAGGTGATGGGGTCTTGAGTCTTTGGCGCAAGCTCCGCCAAGGTCTCGCAGATGGTGCGCAAGTTGCGGATCGGTACGCGCTCGAGCAGCAGGTACTGCATCACCTTGACCACGGCGCTCATCGGCAGCAGTTTCGGCACCAAGTCCTCGATCAGCTTGGGCGCGCTCTTGGCCAGACGATTCAACAATTGCTGAACCTCTTCGTGCCCGAGCAATTCGTGTGCATGCGATTGCAGCAGATGACTCAAGTGCGTGGCGATCACGCTGCTGGCGTCGACCACGGTGTAGCCCTGCGCCTGCGCTTGTTCGCGCCGGCCCTTGTCGATCCACACCGCGTCTAGACCGAAGGCCGGATCCTTGGTCGCTGAACCTGGCAACGTGCCCGATACCTGGCCAGGATTGATGGCCAGTTCGCGATCGGGGAACACTTCGGACTCGCCCACCGGCGCGCCGAGAATGGTGATGCGATAGGAGTTCGGCCCGAGTTCCAGGTTGTCGCGGATATGCACGGCCTGCACCAGGAAACCCAGTTCCTCGGACAGCTTCTTGCGAACGCCCTTGATCCGCCCCATCAATTCGCCACCCTGATTGCGGTCGACCAACGGAATCAAGCGATAACCGACTTCCAAACCAATCAGATCTACCTGCTCCACGTCATCCCAGGACAGCTCGCGATGTTCGGCAGGCACGGCGGGGGTTACCGGTCCCGCTGCCAGCTTGATGGCGGCGCCTTTGCTCGCCGTGCGGCGTTGACTCAATGAGTAAGCGCCGTAGGCCGCAGCCGCCGCCATGGACAGGAACACCACATTGGGCATGCCCGGGATGACGCCGAGCAGCGTGAGAATGCCCGCCGTCACGCCCAATGCCTTAGGCTCGTTCAAGACCTGCGAGAAAATCTGCTGACCCATGTCATGCGGCCGCGACACACGGGTCACCAGAATGGCCACTGCCACCGACAACAGCAGCGCCGGAATCTGCGCCACCAAGCCATCACCGATGGTCAACAAGGCATAGGTGCGGCCGGCGTCGGCCAACGACATGCCGTGCTGAGCGGCGCCGATGATGGTGCCGCCGAATAAATTGATGAACACGATCAGGATGCCGGCGATGGCATCGCCGCGGACGAACTTGCTGGCGCCGTCCATGGCGCCGTAGAAGTCGGCTTCCTCACGGACTTCCTGACGGCGCACGATGGCTTCGGGCTGGGTGATGATGCCGGCGTTCAAGTCGGCGTCGATGGCCATCTGCCGTCCGGGCATGGCATCCAAGGTGAAACGCGCGCTGACTTCCGAGATGCGTCCGGCGCCCTTGGTGATCACGACGAAATTGATGATGACGAGGACGGTGAACACCACCATGCCCACCGCATAGTTGCCGCCGACGACGAAGTGACCGAAGGCCGCGATCACATGCCCGGCCGCATGTGCGCCGGTATGCCCGTTGATCAACACGATACGCGTCGAGGCGACGTTCAGCCCTAAGCGCAGCAAAGTGGCGCCGAGCAGGACCGTCGGGAAAGTCGCGAACTCCAACGCGCGGCGCACGTAGATGACTGCGAGGAGGATCAACAGCGACAAGGAAATATTGAAGGTGAAGAACACGTCCAGCAGGAAAGCCGGCAGCGGCAACACCATCATGGCGAGCACCACCATCACCAGCAATGGCACACCGAGGCCGTTGCGGGCGAAGTCGCCGAAGGTACTCAATGCGCCGCGTGCCGTCATGGGGTTTCGTACTCGTCGCTAACCGGCGGGTTCGGGCGCACCAGGCGCGCGGCCAATGTCGGATTCAAGGTCTTGATACGGAAGATGTACGACAGCACTTGGGCCACCGCCATGTACAAGCCCGTCGGGATCTCCTTGTCGAGATCCGTCGAGCGGTACAGCGCGCGCGTCAGCTTCGGCGATTCGAAAATCGGCACGCGATGCTCTTCGGCGATTTTACGGATGTTGGCCGCGACCAGGTCGGCGCCTTTGGCGAGCACGCGCGGCGCGCGCATTTTCTTCGGGTCGTATTTCAACGCCACTGCGAAGTGGGTCGGATTGACCAGCACCACATCGGCCCCCGGCACCTTGTGCAGCATGCGGCGGCGCGCCAGCATCTGCTGCATCTGGCGAATGCGCTGCTTGGTTTCAGGCCGGCCGTCCAACTCCTTGGACTCATCGCGCAATTCTTGACGGGTCATGCGCAATTGACGCTTGAACTGAAAGATCTGCAGCGGTACGTCGATCATCGCCACCAGCGCCAATGACGCAGACAGCCAGACGAAGGCCCAGCCGAGCAGTCCCACGCCGCGGCCAATGGCCTCGCGCGGCAGCATGTGTCCAAGCGCCAATACATCGCCAAACAGCCAGGACACGATGCCGGCACAAACTCCGCCCACCATCAACAATTTGAGCACCGCCTTGCCTAGTTCCGACACACCATGCATGCCGAACACGCGCTTGATGCCGGACAAGGGACTCAAGCGCGAGAAATCGGGCGCCATGGCGGTAGGGCTGAAGTTCCAACCGCCGAGCAGTACCGAGGCCAGCAGCACCAAGGCGACCAACGCGCCAAAGATGGGCAGTAATGCGGTGGTGGCAATCAGCGCCGCATTGGTGAGTGCCGTGATCATTGAGTGCGTATCGCTCAAGGACTTCACGTCGATCGACAGTCCGCCGCGCATCACTTGCGACAGGTGCTCGCTCAAAGATCCGCCGATGGCCACCAACGTGGCGCTGCCGCCCATCATGGTGGCGAATACCGTGAGCTCGCGTGAACGCGGAATCTGACCGCGCTCACGCGCTTCCTGCAGGCGTCGTTGCGAAGGTTCTTCGGTTTTTTCCCCGCCCGTTTCGGCTTCCTCAGCCATCAGTGCGCTCCCACCGGCGGTGCACTGACCAATTCCGTGACCGCGCCGAGCGCGCTGTTCAGCAGGCTGTAAATGCCGGACATGATTCCGTCGAGTCCGGCGATCAACACGAAAAAGCCGCTCGCCAACGTAATGGTGAAGCCAATGCCGAACAAGTTGAGCTGTGGCGCAGCGCGGGTAACGACACCTAACGCCAAGTTGACGATCACCAGCGAAATCACCGCCGGCAGCGCGATCAGCAGGCCCGTGTCAAACACCCGAGCGCCCCACAACACCACCGACAACACGAAATGACTGTCCACATGCGAGGTGCCGATCGGCAGGGTGTGAAAGCTTTCGGCCAGCGCGCCCAACAGCATCAGATGCCCGTTGATCGCCAGATAAATCAGCGTGCCGAAGATCATGAACAGCTGTCCGAGCACCGGCGTTTGCGCGCCATGCGCCGGGTCGACCAAGGTGGCGAAGCCTAAGCCCATGGTCATCGAAATGGTCTGGCCGGCGAAGGTCAGGGCTTCGAAAGCCAGCTGCACCACCATGCCGATGGAGATGCCGATCAGCACCTCGGTGAGCGCGGCCAGCATGCCGGCCGCTGAGAAAATCGACAACCCAACCGGCTGCTCCACCAAGGGGGCCAGCAGAAAGGCCAGTGACAGCGTCAGCACGATTTTGACCAACCGCGGCACGCTGGCTTCGCTGGCAATCGGTGCGGTCAGCACGAAGCCGCCGATGCGCAGCGCCGGCCACCACAGGCGGCCCACCCACATCTGCACATCGCCGGCATTCAGGGTGAGGGCCTGCATCAGCCCACCATGGCTGGAATGCTGGCGTACAGGTCGTGGGTGAAATCGATCAACACCCGCAGAATCCACGGGCCGGTCGCAAACAACGTCAGCACCAGCATCAGCAGCTTGGGAATGAAGCTCAAGGTAGATTCATTGATCTGGGTCGCGGCCTGCAGCATGCCGATCACCAGACCCGCGATCAGCGCGATGAGCAGCAATGGCGCGGCGATCATCGAGGTGACCAGCAGCGTCTTGTGCGCCAGATCCATGACCATTTCAGGCGTCATTGATGAAAGCTCGACGCCAGGGTACCCATCAGCAAGGTCCAGCCATCGACCACCACGAACAACATGATCTTGAACGGCAGGGACACCAACACCGGCGAGAGCATCATCATGCCCATGGACATGAGCACGCTGGCCACCACCAGATCGATCACCAGAAAGGGAATGAAAATCATGAAGCCGATCTGAAACGCGGTCTTCAATTCGCTGGTGATGAAGGTCGGCACCAATACGGTGATGGGGACATCATCGGCGCTGGCGAACTGCGATTTGCCCGATAACTTCGCAAACAGCTGCAGGTCATTTTCACGGGTTTGGGCCAGCATGAATTTTTTTAAGGGCGCCACGGTGCGTTCGATGGCGACTTCGCCGGCCAGCTGGCCGTCCATATAGGGCTTGATGCCGCCGGCGTAGGATTGATTGAGCGTCGTGCCCATGACGAAGAAGGTCATGAACAAGGCCAAGCCGGTGAGCACTTGATTCGAGGGCGTCGTGGCCATCCCTAGGGCCTGGCGCAGGATGGACAGGACGATGATGATGCGGGTGAACGCCGTCATGGCCAGCAGGATGGCCGGCAGCAGCGTCAATACCGTCATCAGGATCAGAATCTGGAAGGTGAGCGAATACGTTTGCGCGCCATCGGCGGCGGTCTTGATGGCCCCCGCGGGCAGAGACACCTGCGCTGACTGCGCGGCCGCGTAACTCAAGGGCAGCAGCGCCAATCCCAGCACTGTCGTCCACCGCAGTCCCGTGTTCCATCGCGCGCTCATCATGGCTGGCGCTTCATCATCTCGCGCAGCCGCTCGGCAAAGGCCGGGGAGGATGCGGCAGACTTGACCGAAATGGGAGTGCTCAACGGGGTCAGCGCCACGATGCCGCCGGCGCCCACGCCGATCAACACCTGCGCATCGCCCACCCGCAGCAGCATGACGCGCTCGCGCGGCCCGACGCTGATCTCATCGAGCACGGCACTGTCGCCGGAGCTGCGCGGCACGGCCAGCTTGAAGCGTTTCAACACCCAGCCGATGGCGAAGATCAGCAGCACTATGGCGATGAGGCTCAAGGAGAGCTGCATCAGGCTGCCGACCGAAAGCGGAGAGGCGGGTTGCGCCATCTCCGTCATTTGGCGTGCTCCATCCTTTCGGTGGCGCTGACGACATCCGTCAAGCGAATGCCGAATTTCTCGTTGACCACGACCACTTCGCCGCGCGCGATGCGCACGCCATTGACCAGCACATCGAGGGGCTCGCCGGCCAGCCGATCCAACTCCACCACCGCGCCCGGGGCCAAGGCCAACAAATCGCGCACCGACATCTTGGCGCGGCCGACTTCGAGCGCCAGCGTGACAGCGACGTCCAGGATCAAATTCAAATTCATTTCCTGGCCGACCTGCGCCTGGGTGTTCGGACTCAAATCACCGAACTTGGCGCGGGCCACAGCCTTAGGGTCGGGCGTGCTCATGCAATCACTCCTGAAACGATCTTGAGCGCATTGCGCCCTTGGGAAATACCGAAGCGGCCTTGATACAGAGGCACTTCGCCGGCCAGCAAGGTGACCTGCTGCGGTGCTTCGATGGGAATGATGTCGCCGGCATTGAGCGTCACCAGTTCACGCAAACTGATTTGCGCCTGGGCCAGCACCGCCCGCATGTCGACTTGCGCCTCCTGCAAGGCATTGGTCAGCGAGGGGCCCCAGGGTTCCTGCTTGCGCGTTGGCGCGGCCTCGGTTTCACCCGACAGTGCGCCGCGCACCGGCGCCAGCAGGCTTTCCGGCAATAGAAAATCGATCCGGCCGCTGCGGGCGGCGAATTCCACCGTGAACTTCGCCACGATCACGGACTCCTGCGGATTGCCCAATTGCAGCAGGCGCGGGTTGGTTTCCTGCTTTACCAATTCGAGTTCCAGCGGCGACACCGGCGTCCAAGCCGCGGTGACGTCCGCGGCGAAGCTGCGCAGCATCAGGGACTGAAAGCGTTGCGCCGCCGGCGCAGTCGCCGCGGCGCTGTCGGTGTTCGGCCGGCCGGTGCCGCCGAAAAATCCATCCAACAGGGTGAGCAGCAGGGCCGGTTCGACGCTGATGAAGGCGAATCCATTCAAGGGCTTCAGTCGCACCACGGCGAGGCTTGCAGGCACCGGCAGGGAAACCTGCAGATCCGCGACTTTCATCGACTCCATGGAGTCGAAGTGCATGGTGGCGGTACGCCCCAGTAATCCCGACAGCGAAATGGCGGCCCGCTCGGCAAAACTCTTGTTGATCACGTCGAGCAGCGGCAGCTCGGTGCGATTGATCCGCTGAGCCGTGAAGTCATAGGGACGCACGGCGCCGGCGTCATCCTTCTTCGTAGGGGCCTGCTCGAGCAGGGCTTCGACTTCTTCGTTCGAGATGGCCATTACTGCACCACGAAGCTGGTGAACAGCAGATCATCGACGCTCGGCGCGCCGGACTTCTTTTGCACCGCGTTGACCTCGGTCAGCGCTTCCTGCCGCAGCTTCTCCTTGCCCTCGCGCGACATCATCGATTGATAGTTGCGATTGCTCATCAGCAGCAACAAGTTGTTGCGGATCAAAGGAATGTTCTTTTGCACGGCATCGAGCGCGTGTTGGTCGTGCGCGGAGATTTCCATGCTGATTTGCAGGAAGCGCACCACCGAGCCGTCCTCGAAATTCACCACCAGCGGCGGGTCGATGGCGTAGTACATGGAGGCACCCTTGCCGCCCTCGCCGCCCTCGCCGTGGCCTCCGCCGGAGGACACCGGGGCTATGGCAGTAATCTTGCCGTCCTTGTCCAACTGCATGTCGGGCAAGGGATGCAGCTTCGCATTCACGAAACCGCCCGCGATGACCGCCAGCAAGGCGAACACGAAGGTCATCAGGCCGTTCATCAGGGCGCCACCGGACTTCTTCGGTGCGGGTGCGGGTGCTTCGTCGGCAGCTTCAGCCATAGTCGATTTCCAATGTCGCGGTCGTATGCCGCCCTTGGAGTCGAGCAAGTTCTATGCCAGACGCTTAAATCAGTTTTTTACTAGCCATTTCAATTAGTTAGGAAGCAGGCGATGGAATCTATCCACCGCCGGCAATTTGACGCTTTCGCAAAGTCCGTTCTCTACCAGATGCTGACGCGCTGCTCCGGGGGCAGGAACATCTTGTCGCCGGGCTTCAAATTGAAAGCCTTGTAGAACGCGGGCTGGTTGCGCAGCGGCGCCAAGCCACGCACCGCGGCGGGTGAATGCGGATCGGTCTTGATGCGCTGGATGGTTTCGGCCTCGCGCGACTTGCCGCGCCACACCTGGACCCAGCCGAAGTACACCCGCTGATCGCCGCTGAATCCGTCGATGACGGGTGGGTCGCGAAATCCCAACGACAGATGGTAGGCCTTGTAGCCAATGGCCAGCCCTGAGTTGTCGGCAATATTCTCGCCCAAGGTCAGCGCCCCGTTGACGTGATAGTCCGGCACCGGCTCGTAGGCGTTGTATTGCTCGATCAGCGCTTTGGTTTTGGCCGCAAATTTTTCGTGGTCTTCCTGGGTGAACCAATCGCGCAGGTTGCCGTCGGCATCGTACTGGCTGCCGCGGTCATCGAAGCCATGACTCAATTCATGCCCGATCACGGCGCCGATGCCCCCGTAGTTGACGGCATCGTCGGCCTGGGCGCTAAAGAACGGCGGCCGCAGGATGGCGGCCGGAAATACGATCTCGTTCTTGGTCGGATTGTAGTAGGCGTTGACGGTTTGCGGCGTCATGCCCCACTCGTTGCGGTCTACCGGCTTGCCCAGCTTGTCGACATTACGCCAGTACTCAAAGGCATTCGCGCGCAGGACATTGCCGATGAGATCATCGCGCGCGATGTGCAGGGTGCCGTAATCGCGCCAGTGATCCGGATAGCCGATCTTGGGCGACACCTTGGCGAGCTTTTCACGGGCGCCGACTTTTGTCTCCGGTCCCATCCAGTCCAGGGTGTCGATGTCGCGGCGATAGGCCTCGAGTACATTGCGCACCAACAGCTGCATGCGCGCCTTGCTCTCGGGAGGGAAGTATTTCTCGACGTAGCGCTTGCCCAGCGCTTCGCCCAAGCTGGTGTCGACCAATGCGATGCCGCGCTTCCAACGCGGTTGGTTCTCCGGCACATCACGCAGCACCGTGCCGTTGAAGTCAAAGCGCTCTTCAACAAATGACTTCGAGAGATACGGCGCGGCGGCCGACAACACGCGCCACTTGAAATACGCCTTCCACACCGGCAGCGGTGTCGAGGACAGCAACTGGCCCAAGCCGCTGAAGTAGCTAGGCTGACTGATGATCAGGGCATCGGTCCTGATGTCGAGTCCCGTGCCATGCAAATAACTGCGCCAGTCGTAGCCTGGCATCAGCTGCGGCAATTCCTTGAAAGTTTTCTTGTTATACGTCTTGATGGGATCGCGGCTTTCGACCCGCGTCCATTGCACCCTGGCAATCGAGGTTTCCAGCGCCAGAATGGCGGCCGCGTTCTTCTCCGCCTGTGCATCGCCCGCGAGGCTGAGCATCTTGCCGATGTGCGCGACGTATTTCTCGCGTGTGGCCTTGAGCTTGGCATCGTCCTTTAAATAATAATCGCGGTCGGGCATGCCCAAACCGCTTTGCGACAGGGTCACCGCGTACTGGGTCGAATTCTTCGCATCGAGGCTCACAAACTGACTGAAGGGGCCGCCGGCACCGGTTTTGGTGAGATGCGCCATCACGGCCGGAATGGCATTGGCGTCTTTCATGGCGTCGATGGCGGCAAACTCCGCTTGCAGCGGCTGCAGGCCTAGGGTTTCCAGACGCGGCTCGTCCATGAAGCTCGCGTACAGGTCCACGATTTTTTGCGTGTCCTCATCGCCGCCGCTTTGCGGCAGGCTGTCGATGATGCCGTGCAGCTCTTGCTGAATGGCGTCGTCGATGGCGTTGAACGATCCGTAAGAGGCTTTGTCTGCGGGAATCTGGAAGGTCTTCAGCCACTTGCCATTCAAGTACTGATACACATCGTCCTGCGGCCGCACGGACTTATCGACCCACTGCAAGTCGATGCCGGATTGCGGCCCAGCGTCAGCATTGCTCGAAGCCGTCGGCTCGTGGCCCGCACACCCCGCCACCACTGCGGTGCTCACCACACACATCCAAAATCGCGACATGAAAACTCCTGCATCACTTTATCCAAACCGCATCGACACTTTTAAACCGGGGGCCGCATCATCGAGCACCAGATGCGCTCCATGCAATTTGGTAACCGCGGCCACCAACGACAACCCTAAACCTGAGCCGGGAACATTGCGCGCTTCATCCAGCCGCACGCGGCGTCCGAGCACGATCTCGCGTTTATCCGCCGGGATGCCGGGGCCATTGTCCTCGACGGTCACTTCCGGCATACCCGCGGTGCCGCGCAGCGCCACGCGGATGCGGCCGCCATCCGGGGTGAACTTGATGGCATTGTCGATCAGGTTGGCCAGCGCCTGGGCCAGCAGCTGGCGGTTGCCCTGCACCTGCGCGCCGGCGGCCACCGAACTCTCGAGAGCAATGCCGCGTTCCTCGCTCACCGGTGCATACAGCTCCACCACACTGGCCACCAATTCGGACAGGTCCACCGGCTCGCGCGCCACGGTACCGGTTTCGGCAAGCGCGATGCGCAGCAAGGCATCCAAGGTGCTGCGCATGTGATCGACCTCGGTGGTCACCCGCTCGAGCACCCGTCGTTCCGGCGAGCCTGCGGCCAATGTGCTCATGGCGCCCTCGGCCGTGGCCTGAAGGCGATTGAGCGGCGTGCGCAGGTCGTGCGCCGCACTGTCGAGCACGGTGCGCATGCCCAGGGTGAGCTGCTCGATCTTGTCCAACATGGAGTTGATTTCACGCGCCAGCGTGTTGATTTCATCATCCGCATTGCGCACCGGCAGACGCTGCGACAGATCGCCGCGCATGATTTGGGTTGCGACCGCGGAGATGGCGCCAGCCTGCGCCATGATGCGCCGTCCCATCCACAGTCCACCGCCCAGCCCTAGCATCAGCGTCAGCACCACCGCGGTGATCAGGCCGCGCATCATCAGGCTTTTTACGTCCTGCCGCTCCTGCACGTCGTGACCCACCAGCATGCGGTAATTGCCGGGCAGCGGAAATCGTTGCGCGCGCATTTCGTGTTCGCGCGTTTCATCGCCGAACGGCACGGACACTTTGAACATGAACCATTTACTGCCGCTGGCATCATCTTTGGGCCACGCCGGCACATTGCCCGCCACGGGCCGCAATTGCGGATCCACCATCAGGTAAACCGCACCGCGGACGTCCTGGTCCTGGGAACGCTGCTCCACCAACTCAATGAAGTCACTGCGCGACAGCACCAGCATCTGTTCGCGCAAGCCCTGTACTTCGGCTTCGATTAGATTGTCGGTACTCCCATCGACCACGCGGGATACGGCGAAATCCACCGCACCCAGCAACACCGCGGCGCCGCAGGCGAACGCGATGGAATAGACGATGGCGATTCGGAACGGGGAAGTATCAAGGATGCCAAGGAAGCGTTGATCGGGTCCCATCTAAGGGCCGCTATTCGTCTTCGCGCAAGCTATACCCGGCGCCGCGCACGGTGTGCAGCAAAGGCTTGTCGAAGTCCTTGTCGATGGCCTGTCGCAGACGGCTGATATGTACATCGATCACATTGGTTTGGGGATCGAAATGATAGTCCCAAACCCCTTCGAGCAGCATGGTGCGGGTTACCACCTGGCCGCTGTGGCGCATCATGAATTCCAATAATTGAAATTCGCGCGCCGTGAGCTCGATCTTCTTGCCATTGCGCATGACCCGCCGGGTCATGCGGTCGAGTTCGAGGTCGGCCAGCTTCAGCTTGGTGTTGGCCTCGGTCCCGCCGCTGTCGCCGCGGCGCGAAAGTGCGTCGATGCGCGCCAGCAATTCGGCCATGTGATAGGGCTTGGTCAGGTAGTCATCGCCGCCGGCCCGTAGTCCGGTGATGCGATCATCGACATCGCCCAGCGCGCTCAAGATGAGTACCGGCATCTTGCGGCCGGTGGCGCGCAGCGATTGGATCAGCGCCAAACCGTCCATTTTGGGCAGCATGCGGTCGACAATGGCCAAGTCAACCTGCATGGAGGACGCCATGTGCAACCCTTCCAAGCCGTTGACCGCCGTATCAGCGGTATGGCCCGCTTCGCGCAGCGCCTTGGCCAGATAATCGCGCGCAACCTCGTCATCTTCCACAATCAAAATGTGCATGGCTGTATCTTACAGGCGTTGGACCGGTGTTTGTCGGCACGATAGACTTGAGGATGGGCCCTTAGGTTCACTCAATAAGACTATTTAAAGGCGAATTTATGATGGCCGAGACCATATCCACCTGTGACGTCCTGGTCGTCGGCGGAGGCCCCGCAGGCTCGAGCGCCGCGAGCGTGCTGGCGGAACAGGGCTATAAGGTCGTGGTGCTGGAAAAGGCCCGTCATCCCCGCTTCCACATAGGCGAATCCTTGCTGCCCGCGAACCTGCCGCTGCTCGAGCGGCTGGGGGTCGCCGAGGAGGTCCGCGCCATCGGTATGGAGAAATGGGGTGCGGAATTCATCTCGCCCTCCGACGGCCGGCATCAGGAATTCCAGTTCGCCAATGGCTGGGACAAATCGCTGCAGCTGGCCTACCAGGTGAGGCGCTCCGAATTTGACGAAATATTGCTGCGCCGGGCGGGTACGCTGGGCGCCGAAGTCATCGAAGGCTGCCGCGTTCGCGACATCGAATTCATCGACAAGGGCGCGCGCATCCGGGCGCAATACGAAGATGGCAGCAGCCACACCTGGGAAGCCGGCACCGTTATCGATGCGTCGGGCCGGGACACCTTTCTGGGCAATCGTCTGCAGGCCAAGCGCCGCAATAAAAAACACAACAGCGCCGCGATGTATGGCCACTTCACCGGTGCGCAGCGTGAATGCGGCAAGCGCGAAGGCAATATCACGATTTTTTGGTTCGACCACGGTTGGTTTTGGTTCATTCCGTTGGCCGATGGCACCACCAGCATCGGAGCGGTGGTGTGGCCGCATTATCTAAAGACGCGAACCACCTCGGTGCGCGATTTTTTTCTGGCCACCATTGCACTGTGCCCGCCGCTCGCCGAGAAGCTCAAGGATGCCACGCTGGTCTCCGAGGTCGAGGCCACCGGCAATTATTCCTACGCCTGCAATCACAGTTACGGTGAGAATTATTTTTTGGTCGGCGATGCCTACACCTTTATCGATCCGGTGTTCTCCTCGGGCGTGATGCTC
Source organism: uncultured Steroidobacteraceae bacterium (assembly GCA_964657675.1). Lineage (GTDB taxonomy): Bacteria > Pseudomonadota > Gammaproteobacteria > Steroidobacterales > Steroidobacteraceae > Bog-1198. The sequence continues at coordinate 15,188 of CAZZWE010000045.1, read as the reverse complement.
GCCATGAACAGTGGCATCGCCGCCGCGGAAACCATCCACCGCTGCCGAACTCAACCGGCGCAAGCCAAACGAGCATTGCGAGCGTTCGACCGCACCATCCGCCATGGACCGAAGCAGTTCTCCTGGTTCATCTACCGGGTCACCAACCCCACCATGCGCGAACTGTTCTTGGGACCGCGTAACATTTTGCGCATGGAAGAGGCACTGTTGTCGCTGCTGGCCGGCGACATCTTCGGCCGGACGCCCATCTGGACTTCGCTGCGCTTGCTCAAAGGGGTGTATTTCGCGATGTCACTGGCCAACCTGGGGCGCACCATCCGTGCGGCGCGGCGGCGTGCATTCAACATTCGTCCCGAGGCAGAACACGTGATCAGCGGCTGATGCGAGCCGCCACCCCGTTATTCGCCGGAATGCTGGCGTTCTGTTGCGCGTTTACCGCCTCCGCCAAGGACGAGCCTCTGTGGGAATTGGGGTTGGGCGCCGGTGCGGTGGCGTTCGAGGACTATCGCGGTTCGAACACCGTGCATGCCTATCCCATTCCCGTTCCCTACATCCTTTATAACGGCAAGTTCCTCAAGGCCGACCGCGAAGGCGTGCGCGGCACCCTGCTCACTGAAGATCGGCTGCAGGTGAATTTGAGCTTCAATCTCACGACACCGGTGCGCAACGACCGCATCCGCGACGGCATGCCGGATTTGCGCTCGACCGTCGAAGCCGGTCCCTCGTTCGACTTGAATTTATTCCGCAGCGATGACGCAAAAGTGAAATTCGATTTGCGCATGCCGCTGCGCGCCGCCATGACGGTCGAAGCATCGCCCAAGCTCATCGGTTGGACCTTCACGCCGAGATTCAACCTGGATATCGGCGACCCGTTTGGCGTGGTGGGATGGAATCTCGGACTGTTGGCCGGTCCGCTGTTCGCGGACCATCGCTACAACAGCTATTTTTATTCAGTGGCGCCGCAGTACGCCACGGCCGATCGACCTGAATACCAGGCGCATGGCGGCTATGCAGGCACCGAAACTTTGGCGGCCCTCTCCAAACGCTTTCCGCGCGTCTGGGTGGGCGCGTACGCGCGCTATGACTCGCTCGCCGATGCGGCATTTTTGCCGAGCCCGTTGGTGCAAACGCGGCGCTATTGGACGGCAGGGTTTGGGTTCGCCTACATGATCAAGCAATCATCGCGCATGGTACAAGCGCCTGATTGAGAACGACGATGCTGCGGCCGATCAAAACAATTTACGAGTACTTCGCGCTATACAGTTCGTTGAGCTTATTAGGGCTGATATGTCTCACGTGGTCGGTGTTCGCTATCCCGTTGTATTTTATTCTGCCGCGGCGCTTGGGCACGGCCGTCGGGCGGCGCGGCATCATGACCGGTTTTCGACTGTACGCCTGGTCATTGTCCATCACCGGCACCTATCGTTTGGATTTGAGCGCAGTCGATCGATTGCGCGGCGGGCCGCCGCTGATCCTGGCGCCGAATCATCCCTCGCTGATCGATGCCCTATTGATTCTCACGCGTCATCCCAATTTGGTGTGCGTCATGAAATCGGAGTTGATGCGAAATGTGTTTCTGGGCTCCGGTTCGCGCCTGGCGCGCTACGTGCCCAACGACTCGCCGCGCCAAATGGTCAAGGACTCGGTGGCGCACCTGCGTGACGGCGGTGTTCTATTGCTGTTTCCGGAAGGGACGCGCACAACGCAACACCCCATCAACCCCGTGCTGGTGGCCAGCGTCGGTTTGATCGCCAAACACGCCAAGGTGCCCGTGCAAACCCTGCTCATCGAGACCGACTCGCCCTTCCTGAGCAAGGGCTGGCCGCTGTTCAAGCGACCGACGCTGCCAATCACCTACCGCGTGAAGCTCGGCCATCGCTTCGAAGCGCCCGCCGACGTACCCGCCTTTACCGCCGAATTAGACCAGTACTACCGCCAGGTCTTGGCAAGCGCTCCGCAGTCTCGCTGGCTGCCGCATGCCTAAGCGCTCGACCACGCATTTGGTCCTGATCCCGAGCTACAACCCCGGTCCCAAGGTGATCGAGACGGTGAAGGCGTCCTTGAGCCAGTGGGCGCCGGTGTGGGTGGTGGTGGACGGCAGCACAGACGATTCAGCGCGGCGCCTGACAGACCTCGCCGCGACCGAACCGGATCTCAAAATCTGGGTGCTGCCCAAAAATCGCGGCAAGGGCGCAGCCGTGCTGTTTGGGCTCAAGCACGCTCACGCCGAAGGTTTTGGCTACGCACTCACCCTGGATTCCGATGGCCAACACCCAACCGAGGCCATTCCGGCGTTCATGCAGGCTTCCGCGCAACACCCCAATGCCATGATTCTGGGCTGTCCGGTGTTTGATGCCAGCGCCCCCAGTCTGCGGGTCAAAGGCCGCAAAATATCGAACTGGTGGGCCAACTTGGAGACCTTGTGGGGCGGCATCGGCGACTCATTATTCGGATTTCGCGTTTACCCGATCGAAAGCCTGATCGCCGTCATGAAGCGGCAGATTTGGATGCGCCGCTTCGATTTTGACGTGGAAGCGGTGGTCCGCCTGAGTTGGCGGGGCGTCGCGGCCATCAATCTGCCGGCGCCGGTGCGTTATTTCAGCGTCCAGGAAGGAGGCGTGTCGCACTTTAAGTACTGGCGCGACAACCTGTTGTTGACTTGGATGCACTTCCGGCTGTTTTGGGGCTTCGTCCTGCGGTTACCGCTCTTGCTGGTCCGCCGGTTCAATTGACATTTTTGTGACCTACAAGCAACAAGCGTCAGTTGCCGCTCCGCCCCGCACCTATATAATGCCGGCTACTCTGAACCCTTAATCGAAGCCTAGCCTATGCCCGACCAAGCGTCGCAACTGCAAACGCCCGCGGCGCTGACCACCGTTGGCCTGCAGAGGGAAATTGCCGCACTGTTCGTGCAGGCCCTGAACCTCGAGGTTCAGGCGGACGACATCGACCCCGACGCGCCGCTGTACGGCGAGGGCCTGGGGCTGGACTCCATCGACATCTTGGAAGTGGCGTTGATCGTATCGAAGCAATACGGCATCCAATTGCGCGCTGATAGCCAGGAAAATCAACAAATCTTTCGATCACTGCGGCATCTGGCGGACTACATTGCGGCGCACCGAACCAAGTAGTCATGCGTTGGGCACGTAGGCTGCAGTTTGCTGCGGTCGCCGTATTCCTCATCGCTTACGCTGGGTTGTCGCACTTAAGCAATTCCAATCCCCAGGCTCGGGACTTAGCCACGCTGCTGGCGTTGGCGCCGATGTTGGGATTGGGCTTCCTCATGGTGTGGCGCTGGAATGGCTTAGGCTTGGCCGTCCTGGTGAGCGCTGCGGTTCTCATTGGACTGCATCAGTATTGGGGCGTCCTGATCGCCGAGTTCACCCTGGTGTACTTACTGCAGCAATGCGGTTTTTATACCCTGATGGCTTGGACCTTCGGCCGCTCCTTGTTCAACGGCCGCACCCCGTTGTGCACGGAGTTCGCGGACCGCATTCACGGACCGTTGACTGAGCTCGAGGTGCGCTACACGCGTGCCGTGACCTGGGCCTGGGTGCTGTTCTTTATCGGCAATTTGATCGTCACGTTCCTGCTGTTTGCCTTCGCCAGTCTTCGGACCTGGTCCTTTTTCGTCAACTTCATCTCATTGCCACTGGTACTGCTGATGTTCTTGGTGGAGTTCGCGGTGCGGCGCCGGGTGCTGCCGCAGGTCCAGCGCCATGGATTGATCGCCACCTTGCGCATTTACTTCGCCAGCCCTCGTTGAGCGCGATGGATCGAATCCCGTTACTCGCCCACCAAGCGCCCGAGGCCATTGTCGCCTACCGCGCCGGCGAGCCGATCAGCGCCGCGCAATTCTTATCGGACGCACGGGTGTTGGCCCGCGAGCTACCCGCAGCCAGGCATGTCCTGAATGTCTGCGCCGATCGTTACCATTTCACAGTGGGTCTCGCGGCCTGCCTGATCTCCGAACGGGTCAGTTTGCTGCCCTCGACTCACACGCCCGAAGTCATATCCCAACTGGCCGCCTTTGCGCCGGACGCGATCTGCCTCACCGATGACAGCCGCTGCGACATCGCCTTGCCGCGGCACCCATTTCCATCGAACTTGCCGGCATCGAGCGGCGCATTCGCCATTCCGCAGATCCCGGCCTCGCAAGTGGCCGCCATCGTGTTTACATCGGGCTCCACCGGCACTCCCCTGCCGTATCAGAAAACCTGGGGCTTGCTGGCACGCTGCGTGCGCAACGGCGCACCGCGCCTGGGACTCAGCGATGGCCGCGTGCACACCATCATCGGCACCGTACCCGCGCAGCATATGTATGGCTTCGAATCCTCCGTGCTGCTGGCACTGCAGAGCGGTAATGCGTTTGCGGCAGAACGGCCTTTCTATCCCGCAGACATTGCCGCGGCGGTGGCGGCGGTGCCGCGGCCGCGCGTGCTGGTCACCACGCCCGTGCATCTGCGCACACTGCTCAGCTCCGAAGTTGAATTTCCGGCGGTTGACCTGGTGGTCTCGGCGACGGCCCCGTTGACGCAAGCACTGGCGTGCGAGGTGGAAGCGAAATATCACACCGTGTTGTTGGAGATTTACGGCTCCACGGAGACGGGACAGATCGCCATTCGGCGCAGCGCGGAAACGGCCGCGTGGCGCCTGTGGCCGGGCGTCACGTTGCGCATCGAAGGCGATCGCGTCTTGGCGCAAGGCGGCCACGTCGAGCAAGTGACCGCGCTGTGCGATGTGATCGAACTGAAAGACGAAGACCAGTTTTTGCTGCATGGACGCACCGCCGATCTGGTCAACGTCGCCGGCAAGCGCAGTTCTTTTGGGTATCTCAATACGCAGTTGAACGCCATTCCGGGCGTCGTGGACGGCGCATTCTTCTTGAGTGAATCCGCGGTTGGGTCCACCGGCGTGGAACGTCTCGGCGCGGTCGTCGTGGCGCCAGGTTTGACCGTCGCGCAGATTACCGAGCTGTTACGCCAACGCATCGATCCGGTGTTCCTGCCAAGGCCGTTACTCATCGTGGACCGACTGCCGCGCAATGCCACCGGCAAGTTGCCGCAACAGGCCTTGCAAGATCTGGTCAATACGGCATGAAGCGCAGCACGCTCATCGAGGTGTCCGCCGATCACGCATCGTACGCCGGGCATTTCCCAAATTTTCCGGTGCTGCCGGGCGCGGTGCTGCTCGATGAGGCGCTGCGCTTATTGATGGGCGATTGCGGTGGCAACCTATCCGGCTGGCAGATTTCCGCGGCGAAATTTTTAAGCGCCGTGCGCCCGGGAGATCCGCTGCGCCTCGAATACGACGGCGATGACTCATCGGGCATTCGCTTCAGCATTTACGCGGCTGAGCGCAAAGTGGTCAGCGGCGTGTTCGCTACTGCACCAACCGCGCCCCCATGACTGCGGCCACGCGCAATGCCGAATGGGTCCGGCACCGAGAACGCGGCAGTTTATTTCTGCTCAAAGTCATGGTGTTTCTCTCGTTGCGCTGCGGCCGCCGCGTGAGCCGCGTGATTCTGTACGGTATCGCCGCCTATTTTTTTCTGTTTGCGCCCAGCGCCCGTCGTCAGTCGCGCCGCTATCTGCGCTTGGCGCTGGGACGAGAACCCAAACCCAGCGACGGCTTTCGTCAAGTGTTGAGTTTTGCCACCACCATCCATGACCGCTTATATCTGATCAACGAACAATACGATCTGTTCAATATCACCAGCGAGGGCGAGCACAACATGTTGGCCCGCGCCAACGGCAAGGGTTCGCTGCTGCTCGGAGCACACATGGGCAGTTTCGAAGTCATTCATTCGCTCAGCCGGCAACACAGCGGACTGCATGTGGCGATGGCGATGTACGAAGAGAACGCGCGCAAGATCAGCGGCATTTTGGCCGCCATCAACCCGAAGCTGGAGCCGGACATCGTGTCGTTGGGACAGCTCGACGCCATGCTGAACATCGCCGAGCGTTTGGCAAATGGCGGCTACGTCGGCGTGTTGGGCGACCGCACCTTGGGCGATGAGCCCGTGCAGGCCGTCACGGTGCTCGGCAAAACCGCTTATCTTCCCACCGGACCGATGCGCGCCGCCGCGATCCTGCGCTGCCCAGTGTTCTTCATCGCCGGACTGTACCGCGGCAAAAACAATTACCACGTGGTTTTCGAACCGGTCGCGGACTTCTCCGCGAGCACCGTGGGAAGCCGCAATATGGCGGTGCGCGCGGCCATCGAGCGGTACGCCGCGGTGCTCGACAAGTATTGCCGCAGCGATCCGTATAACTGGTTCAATTTTTTTGATTTCTGGCGCCCGCCGGAAAAGGACGCGAGTTCATGAGTTGGAAATCAATCACGGCCTGCGCCTGCTCGGTGCTCTTGTGCGTGGCCGCGGCCGCCCCGGCATCGGCCGCAAAAAAGCCACCACCGTCACCGCCGCTTCCCATGCAGGACAGCGGCGATCTGAATGAGGTGCTGGCCCAGCTTGCGCTGCGCAAACATGGCCACGTCGAATTCGTCGAACAGAAGTTCATTTCGACCTTGGACCGGCCGCTGGAGTCATCCGGCGAGCTGCGCTTCGATGCACCCGATCATTTGGAACAGCGTACCTTGAAGCCGCGCCTCGAAACCTTGGTGTTGGATAACGGTTCCCTGACCGTCGATCGCGGCCGCACCCATCGCGTGATGGATATGCACGAGTTTCCCCAGGTCGAACCGTTGGTGGAAAGCATCCGCGCCACGTTGGCCGGGGATCGCGTCGCTCTGGAACGGCTGTTTCGGCTCGAGTTCACCGGCGGCATGTCACGCTGGACGCTGACATTGGTGCCGCTGGAATCCAAGGTCAAACAAATGGTCGCGCAAGTAAAGATCGACGGAGTCCGAGATCAATTGATCAAAGTCGAAATCCGGCAGACTGATGGCGACCGTTCGTTGATGACACTGCGTCCATCGCCGAATCCATGACCACAGCGCGCGCGTGGGCGCTCGGGGTTTGGCTGGTGTGCATCGCCGCCGCGGGACTGATCGTCGCCCACGCCCACATCATCACGGATTTATCGGCATTCCTGCCGGCGCACCCCACACCCACGCAACAGTTGCTGGTGGATCAACTGCGTGACGGTCCGGCCAGTCGTCTCATTCTGATTGCGATCGAAGGCGCAGACCCTGCCGCCCGTGCGAAAGTGTCGGCCGCGATGGCACAGACGCTGCGTCAAGACGTGCAGTTCGTCAGCATCAACAACGGCGAGACGGCCGCAGGCCAGGCGGACCGCGAGTTTCTTTTCAAGCATCGCTATTTGTTGAGCGAGTCGGTGGACGCGGCGCGCTTCTCGCCGCAAGGATTGCGCGAAGCGATTAGCGAAACCATCGACAACTTATCCTCGCCCGCCGGCCTGTTGTTCAAGTCGCTGCTGCCGCGCGATCCCACCGGTGAGTTGCTGAATATCGTCGATCAGTTGGAACGCTCGCACGGCCCGACCACTCGGGACGGAGTGTGGGTATCGCCGGATGGCAGCCGCGCGCTGGCGGTCGCGCAAACCGCCGCCAGCGGTTCTGACAGCGACGCGCAAGCCCGCGCGATGGACGCGATCCACGCGGCGTTCGCGAGTGCCGCCCTTGCAGGGCGCGCCTCTTCGGGCCAAGCGCAACTCAAACTCAGCGGCCCCGGTGTATTCGCCGTATTGGCGCGCGCCAAGATTGAACGCGCCGCCATCCGGCTGTCCATCATCAGCAGCATCCTGGTGGTGGCGCTGCTGCTGATCGTGTATCGCTCGGCGGCCGCGCTGGGGCTGGGGTTGTTGCCGGTGGCGACCGGCGCCGTCGTCGGCATCGCCGCCGTGAGCTTGGGCTTTGGCGCGGTGCATGGCATCACGCTGGGGTTCGGCATCACCTTGATCGGCGAATCGGTCGACTACTCCATATATTTTTTCATCCAGTCGCAGCGCCGGGGTGACGATGCCTCGCTCAACGAGTGGCGCAAAACATGGTGGCCCACCATTCGCTTAGGGATGCTGACCTCGGTCTGCGGCTTCGCCTCCTTGCTGCCCTCCGGCTTTCCCGGCCTGCAGCAATTGGGCCTGTATTCCATCAGCGGCTTGATCGCCGCCGCGCTGGTGACTCGCTACGTGCTGCCCGCCTTGCTGCCGGCCAATTTCGCCATCCGCGACGTCGCGCCGTTGGGTCTCACCTTGGCGCGCGCGCTCCAGCCGCTGCGCCGTCTAGGCGCACTGAAGGTCGCGGTAGCCGCATTGGCGCTCGCCGCCGTGTGCATTCTGGTGCTGACGCAGGCACGCGCGCGCCTGTGGAATCATGAGCTGTCCGCCTTGAGTCCCATTTCGATCGAGGATCAGAATTACGATGCGCGCTTGCGCGCAGATCTCGGCGCCGCGGATGTCCGCGACATCGTGATCGTCTCAGGCGCCGACTTGGAATCCGTGTTGCGCAACGCCGAGGCCGCGGCGGGACCGCTGCAGAGTCTGGTGAATGCAAAAGTCATCGGCAGCTTTGACAGTCCGGCGCATTATCTGCCGAGCCTTGCCACGCAAGAAGCGCGCCGCGGCAGTCTGCCGGGGCCGGCGGAACTGCGCGCCAATTTAAAGCAGGCGACGGATGGGCTGCCGGTACGTATCGATAAGCTGCAGCCCTTTTTGGAAGATGCGGAGGCCACGCGGCATGCGGCGTTGATCACGGCGCGCGACATGTCGGGCACCTCGCTCGGCGCCGGCTTCGATTCCTTGATCCTGCATCAGAAGGAGCGCTGGAATGCGTTGCTGCCGCTGCATTCGGTGGACGCCGGAGGTGACATCGATCTGGCGCGCGTCGCGGCCGCCTTGAGTGCCGGTAAACAGGCTCCGCAGGCGCGGGTGCTGGACTTGAAGCAAGAGTCGGATGCCCTGTATGCGAGTTATCTCATCGAAGCCATCCACTACTCGCTGGCAGGCTTTCTGGCGCTGACGATTCTCCTGTTATTAGCGCTGCGCTCGCCACGCCGGGTGCTCAAGGTGCTCGCGCCGTTGGTGCTTTCCGTGTTGAGCGTGGCCGCCTCGCTGATCATCGCCGGCGTGCAGCTGACGATTTTGCACCTGGTCGGCATGCTGCTGATCGTGGCGATCGGTTCGAATTACGCCCTGTTTTTTGATCGACAAGGCCATTCCTCCAATCCCGAAGGGCAGCCGTTGACTTTGGCGTCGTTGGCGATTGCCAACGCCAGCACCGTCATTGGTTTCGGCTTGCTATCGTTTTCCCAGGTCCCGGTGCTGGTGGCCTTGGGCTGCACCGTGGCGCCCGGCGCGTTCCTGGCTTTGATCTTTGCCGCGGCGTTGTCGGCATCCGATGCGTAGCATCGTTGAATTCGTGATGCATCCGCGAACCGCGGATACGCGAATGATTTGGCTGCCGGGCGCTTATGACAGTGCGCAAAATTTTCAGAACGCCGGGTTTGCGGACGCCGTCGCCCGGCATGGGTTGGACTTGGATTTGATCTATGTGGATTTGGATCTGAAGCACTTGACTGATCGATCGGCCTTGCAAGAATTACGCGCGGAGTGCGTACTGCCCGCTCTGGAGGCGGGAACCCGATGCTGGCTGGCGGGGATCTCGCTGGGAGGGATGCTGGCGCTCGACTATGCCGCCACCTATTCGCAGGATCTGGCCGGGCTCTGTCTATTGGCCCCGTATCTCGGCAATCGCATGCTCACCGCGGAAATACGCAGGGCCCCGGGGCTTGAAGCGTGGGAACCGGGCACCCTTGCGGAAAACGACGAAGAACGTCGAATATGGCGCTATATAAAGAACCGCCCGGAGAATTCCGGGCCCCTATACCTGGGATTTGGCCTTTCGGACCGCTTTGCAGCATCGCATCGGCTGTTGGCCGCGTCGCTGCCCGAGCGGTGCGTGGATGTGATTGAAGGCGGCCACGATTGGCCCACTTGGACGGCTCTTTGGGAGAATTTTTTGAAGTCAGGCTTCGTATGACCGCCCGCTGGCGCCCTCCACCGCTCTTGTATGCCAGCGCCGCGATTCATGTTGGCGCGGTAGCCGCCCTGCTGACGCGGCCGCGCTCATGGCCGTGGGCGTTGGGCGCGCTTGCCGCGAACCATGTGGTGCTCGCAGCCTCGGGTCTGTGGCCGCGCAGCACCTGGTTGGGCTCGAATTGGACTCATCTGCCGGCGCAGGCCGCGGGCAAGGGCGAGGTGGCCATCACGATCGACGATGGGCCGGACCCGCAGGTCACGCCCCAAGTGTTGTCGCAACTCGAGCAGCAGGGTGCACGCGCGACTTTTTTTTGCGTTGGCGAGCGCGTGTTGCGCTATCCGGACCTCGCGCGCGACATGATTCGCCGCGGCCACCGCATCGAGAATCACAGCCAGCGGCATCGCCATAATTTTTCGCTGATGGGGCCGCAAGGCATGCGCGGAGAAATTACTCATGCGCAGGAAGCCATTCATTCGATCACCGGGCTCTGGCCGCAATTCTTCCGTGCACCTGCGGGGCTGCGTAACCCGTTTCTCGATCCGGTGCTCACCCGCATGAACCTGCAGCTGGCGAGCTGGACGCGGCGCGGCTTCGACACCGTCAATGCCAATGCCGAGGCGGTGCTGGGGCGCTTGGTAGGCGGTCTTGCCGCCGGCGACATATTGCTGTTGCACGACGGTAACGCGGCCCGCGATCCGCACGGCCGTCCGGTCATTCTGGAGGTGTTGCCGCGCCTGCTCGACACCCTGCGCGCGAAAAACCTCAAGCCGGTGACCCTGGCCTCGGTGCTGGCATGAAGCGCACCATGGCGCCCCTGTGGTTGCACAGCTACACCGCCACCAGCTGCATCGGCCAAGGAGTGGCGTCGACACTGTCGAGCTTGCAGCAGCATCACAGCGGTCTTAAGCCCTGCGATTTCGAATCCGTCAGCATCGACACCTTCATCGGCGAAGTACCCGGCGTCGATGCGCAGCAACTGCCTCAACACTTGCGCGAATTCGATTGCCGCAACAATCGGCTGGCGGAATTGGCGTTGCGGCAGGATGGTTTCGATGAGGCCATCCACGGCGCCATCGGGCGGTGGGGCAAGAAGCGGATCGGCGTGTTCATCGGCACCAGCACGGCGGGCATCCTGCAAACCGAACTCGCCTATCGGCAGCGCGATCCGGCCAGCGGCGCGCTGCCCAACGATTTTTTGTACGGCCCGACGCACAATTCATTTTCTGTGGCCGACTATGTACGCCGGCGCTTCGGGCTGGAAGGACCCGCCGTGGCCGTGTCGTCGGCGTGCGCCTCGAGCGCCAAAGTATTCGCCTCCGCGCGCCGCATGATCGAAGCGGGCGTCATCGACGCGGCGCTGGTCGGCGGCACCGACTCGCTCTGCCTCACCACGCTATACGGTTTTCACAGCTTGCAACTGTCCTCACCGCAGCCCTGCCGGCCCTTTGACCAGGCGCGCGACGGCATATCGATTGGCGAGGCCGGCGCATTCGGCTTGTTGGAACGGATGCCTGAAAGCCTCGACGCCAATTCCATCCTGCTGAAGGGCGTGGGCGAATCGAGCGATGCCTACCATATGTCGGCGCCTCACCCGGAAGGCCTGGGTGCAAGGCGCGCCATGCAGAACGCACTCAGCACCGCGGCACTCGACCCAGCGGACATCGATTACATCAACTTGCATGGCACCGGGACGCCCACCAACGATCGTTCCGAGAGCCAGGCCATCACCAGTGTGTTTGGGCCAACCACGCCTTGCAGCTCCACCAAGGGCGCGACCGGCCATACACTGGGCGCCGCGGGTGCACTGGAAGCGGTGATCAGCGCCTTGGCCATCAAAAACGGCTTGATGCCCGGCGGCGTGCACACCGCAACCATCGATCCCACCTTGACGGCGCACTACATCCGCGAGAACCGACGCGCCCGCGTCGGCACCGTGCTCAGCAACTCCTTCGGCTTCGGCGGCACGAATTGCAGTTTGATATTCGGCGCCGCGGGATGAAATTGTCGGCGTATCTCGACGGGATCGGAGTTCTCGGTCCTGGGCTCGCGAATTGGCCGGCCTGCGCCGCCGTGCTCACCGGTGCGCAGCCGTATGTATCGGCGCCCACCTGCCTGCCGGTCCCCGCCATGCTGCCATCGGCGGAACGGCGCCGCACCGGACGGGTGGTCAAACTGGCATTGGCGGTGGCCGTCGAAGCGACCAACGCCGCCGCGTCAGATCTACAGACATTGGCCAGTGTGTTTTCCTCGTCGGGCAGCGATGGCCACATCTGCCATGAGATTTGCCAGGCGCTGTCGCAACCGGAGCGCGAGGTCTCGCCGACCCGCTTCTCGAACTCGGTGCACAATGCCTCGGCCGGCTATTGGAACATCGGCACCGGCTCGATGACCGAATCCAATGTGTTGTGTGCCTTTGACGCGAGCTTCGTTGCCGGGCTGCTCGAATCGATGACGCAATCGACGGTCGATCAGTGCTCGGTGTTGCTGGTGTCCTACGACACCGAATATCCTCCACCCCTGCATGCGAAGCGTCCGATACCGGATGCCTTCGGCATCGCCCTGGTGTTTTCCCCGTCACGAACCCCAAAATCGATCGCCCGCTTGGAGGTTGCATTGACCGACGCGCCAGCCGACGTCCTCGCGGAGGCCGAGCTCGAGATCTTGCGCCGCTCCATACCCGCCGCGCGCGGCCTGCCGCTGCTCAGTCTCTTGGCGTCACGGACCGAAGGAGACTGCGTGCTCGATTACCTGGACGTGGCGCGAGCCGCCGTGCGTGTGGAACCGTGTCGCTGAACCGCGCATGGATTGAGGCGCAAATCCCGCATCAGGGTTCGATGTGCCTGCTCGATGAGGTGTTGGAGTATGACGCCACTCACCTGCGGTGCCGCAGCGGCACGCACCGCGCGCTCGACAACCCGTTGCGCGCGCACGGTCAATTGGGCATCGCCTGCGGCATCGAATACGCCGCGCAAGCGATGGCCATCCACGGCTCACTGGTCCACGCTGAGCGCTCGGAAGCCGGCTTCTTGGCGAGCGTGCGGCAGGTGCGCATGTGGGTCACCCGGCTCGATGATATCGAGACGGATTTGATTTGCAGTGTGGCCTTTGTGGCCGGCGATGCGCTGTCGGCCATGTATGAATTTAGCGTCACGGCGCAGGAGCGGATTTTGCTCGAGGGCCGCGCCTCCGTGGTACTTGACGCCAAACGACTGACGCGTGTGAATGAATAACATGAACGCCACGCCAATTCGCGCCTTGGTCACCGGCGGCAGCGGCGGCATCGGCGCCGCCATCTGTCGCCGCTTGGCCGCCGCAGGGCATTTCGTCTACGTGCATGCCAACCGCAAACTCGATGCGGCGCAGGCCATCGCCGCCGACATCATCGCCCATGGCGGACAGGCCGACGCCATTCAGTTCGATGTCACCGACGCGGCCGCAACCCGCGCTGCGGCGGAAGGCATTCTCGAATCCGGCGACCTGCAAATCTTGGTGAACAACGCCGGCATTCACGATGACGCCGTATTCCCCGGCATGAGCCCGCAGCAATGGCACAGCGTCATCGACGTGTCGGTGAATGGTTTTTACAATGTCACGCAACCGCTGATGCTACCGATGATCCGCACCCGCTGGGGCCGCATCATCAATGTCTCCTCCGTCAGCGCGTTGACGGGGAATCGCGGCCAGGTGAACTATGCCGCCGCGAAAGGCGCCTTGAATGCCGCGACCAAGGCGCTCAGCCTCGAAGTCGCCAGCCGCGGGATCACGGTGAATGCCATTGCGCCGGGAATCATCGCCACCGCCATGGCCGAATCGACTTTCGATGCCGCCGCCATCAATGCGCTGGTGCCGATGAAGCGTGCGGGGTCTCCGGAAGAAGTCGCGGAGCTCGCCGCCTTTCTGGCATCGCGCGAAGCCGGCTACATTACCGGCCAGGTGATCTCGATCAACGGCGGAATGATCTAAGCGTAAGCGTCTAACGCGCCGGTGGCGACCCGCGAACTTGCGGCAACGGACTGCACCGCAGTAGCGCTGGCACTGCTGTTACGAGCACTGCCGGCCGATGCCTGGTAAGCCGACGATTGCGCCGCACGATCCTGCGACGAGCCGCCTTGCGAGACATCCACGCTGACTTGCCCAAACCCCTGCGCACTCAACATCTCACGCAATTTCGGCGCGCTGGATTCGAGCGCATCACGCGTCAACGCGCTGTGACTGGTGAACGACACCTGCGCATGAGCACCCTGCAGCGCAATACGCACTTCGATGGGTCCCAAAGCGGGCGGGTTCACCTGCAGCTTCGCGCTGCTGATATTGCCATCCACCATGAACGACACGCGATCCGCCACACCCTGGCCGAAGTCCGTGGTCTCGACTGGCGCCGGAATCTTGAAGGTCGGGGCAGTCGTTGCATCCGTGGAGGTGGTGCCGGTCAGCGCCTGCGCCGCACCCGCACCGCCGTCTGAGGTGCCCACTGAAGCCAAGTCGACGCTGGCGCTGCTGCTGTGAGACGGTTTGTCAGCGGCATCGACGCTGACGCCGGCCAACTCCGTAACGGCTTTGGCGTTGGACGTGGCGGCGGCCACCGCCTGCGCAACGGCGACCTGGGCGCCGGCGACTGCGGCCACAACCGGAGGTGCGACGACAGGTGCTTGAGCCGTGCTTGCAGCCGAGGGCGAATCGGACGCGCCTAGGAATGTGGGGGCCGTATCGTCTTTTGAGGAACTGGTGGCGGCGCGCGCGGCCGCGGCGGCAGCCAGCGCGGCTTGAGCGGCCGTGTCGGTGGCCGCGACCGCATCACTGCCCGCGTTTAAGTTGGCGGTTGCCGTGTCGCGTACGGCATGGGCGGCCGTGTTGGTGGGCGGCGTGATGGTTGGCGCCGCGGGCGCGGCCTTCTCGGTGGGCAATGCAATAGTCGTCGTATTCGCCGAACCCAGCGCAGGGGGCTTGGCCGCGGCGGCGGCGTCTAACGCGATCGGCCTCGACGGATCTGTGCTGCCCGACGCCTCGGCCGGCAAGGCGGGCGCAGGCGGTGAGGCGGCATCGGCGCTGGTTTGATCGATTAGTTGCGAGAACGGGCTGGTGCTGGCGCTTCCAGCAGTGGGCTTGGCATCGGCTGAATTCGCAGCGGGTGGCAAGGCCGCGGCAGGCGGCGATGCGGGTGCAGCAGGCGTCGGAATCGCACTGGCGCCCCCCGTTCCGCCGGACTGCGGCGGAGCGGCGCTAGGGGC
>CAZZWE010000044.1:0-28443 GCA_964657675.1 uncultured Steroidobacteraceae bacterium | reverse complement strand
GAACCGCAACGACGCGTTGACCAAGGCCAAGGCCGGTGGGGCCGTTGACTTGAGCAAAGCCTGCAGCAGCAACCCGGTTAAGCGCGAATACGATTTAGGGCAGAGCATCGGCGTGCGCGGCACGCCGGCCATCCTGACCGACAGCGGCGAATACATTCCCGGCTACATGCCCCCGCATGAGCTGCTCGAGCAGATCAAACAGCTGCAGGTTGCCAAGCGCTAGGAGAACTTTGACGCCGTTCTCAAAGCCATCAACGTTATGGCGAATGAATTGGCGATTTCGAGACCGGGTAGGCAGCCGCTTTGAGGCCAACGTGACGAAATGAGGCGTCGCGTAGGATCTTAAGGAGAGCTGCCCGTGTTTCGCGGATTTAAATCCCAGGTGGTGCTGCCCGTCGCGGCCATCACGCTATTGTTGATCACCTTGAGCGGTATCGGCTTCTCCATTTGGGCCATGCAGCGCGAACAGGCGCTGGTCCGCCAGCAGGTGGCCGACAACGTCACAGCGATTCAAGGGGTATTCGTCACCACCGCCACGCTGATGCAAGATCGAGTGCACGCCAGCATGGCGCTGCTCCAAGATCAGATCAAAACGCGCGGCGGCGCGGAGCGCGGTCCGCAAGTGTCCGTCGGCGGCAAGCCGATCAACGATGTGATGATCGGCGGCAGAGGCCAGGCCGGCGATTTCGAAATCGTCGACTTCGTAACACGCTTGAACAAGGGCACGGCGACCATCTTCTCCCGAGACGGTGATCGCTACGTGCGCATCGCGACCAATGTACTCAAAGACGACGGCTCCCGCGCCGTCGGCACGGAACTCAACAACACCACCCAAGCCTATGCCGAATTGAAGGGCCGGCGGCCCTTCTACGGCATCGTCGATATTCTCGGCAATCCCTATTTCACCGGGTACGAGCCGCTGTTGTCGAAGAACGCGGATCCCATCGGCATTGCCTACGTCGGCTACAAGGCCGAATTGCCCGTCTTGAGTCAGGCGCTGGAACAGTCGCATTTGTTGACCACCGGCTTTGTCGCCGTGGTCGACAGCACCAAGGCACGCTACCTGCCGTCCTGGGTCACCCCGGACCAAGTCAAGCAGGTGATGGACAACAAGGATGGCTCTTGGGAGGTCAACCGTACGCCGCTGCCGGAGTGGGGCCTGACCATCGTATCGGCCTATCCGGTGTCCGAATTGCACGCCGAAGGCCGCAAAATCGGTTACGGCGTTGCCGCCGCGGGCGTGCTGCTCGGCGCCATCATTTCGGGGGTGCTGTTCATTCTGTTGGATAACAAAGTCTTGAACCTGCTCGGTGGAGAACCGCGCGAGGCCGCCAACTACATGAAGGCCATCGCCGAAGGCGACCTGTCGGTGGACATCGCCGTCGATCGCGCCAAGCCGGACAGCCTGATGGCCTCGCTCAAGGTCATGCAACTCAAGCTGAAGAATCTGGTGCAGGGCGTGCGGGGCGGCGCCGGCGAAGTCAGCGAGCAGGAACACAAATTCGAGGCGGCGTTCGCGGCGTTTCAAGCGGACCAGAAGGACGCCTCGTGGCAGGAGTTGCTGCGTCAGGCCAAGGGCATCAGCCGCACTCTGCTGCTGCTGGAGAAATCGGTGGGACGGTTCCGGCTTTAAGGCTAGTAGTCGGTCTCGTTGATTTCTTGCACCACCGCAACCAAGTCCGGGCGTTTCTCCGGATGCAGTTTCTTGATTTCACTGCGGATGGTGTCGAGCGCCATCTGCAAGCTGCTGACGTCATTGCAGAACTCGACCACGTCGGCCAGGTCCTGACCGGCGGCGCCGAAGATGTCCAAGCAGAAGTTAGATAATGCAAAGCGCGCCTGGCTCGGCGAGATTCCGGGCTTGAAGCGCAGGCGTTCGCTGATGGAATCCGCGACTGAAGGCGTGGGCTCTCCCGGGGCCGAGGCCGAGGACGCACCCGTTTCCACGAGTTTGTTGCTCATAAGCAAGCGTAGCCCATCGGCGACTTGTTCGCGAGTGGCCTTCGAGCGTTGCACGATGCTGTCGGTGGTGGCGAAGCCTTGTTCGATGAGCGCCAGAAACAGCCGGGCACGCATATCCAACTTCGAGGTACGGCTTCGAAGCTCTTCAACCCCCCTCGGCGTTATTTGAAGCTTCTCCCGCACCATGCACCTGCGTGGTTATCTTTCGAGCAGTTTGACCTTGTCTTTGACGCCTTCCCACTGCTTTGCATCAGCGGGTGCAGGCTTCTTTTCACTGATCACCGGCCAGTTCTTGGCGAGTTCGGCATTCAGCTGCTTGAAGTTTTCCTGGCCGTCCGGGATCTCTTCCTCGGAGTAGATGGCCTCAACGGGGCATTCAGGCTCGCACAGGGTGCAATCGATGCACTCGTCCGGATCGATCACGAGAAAATTCGGGCCTTCGTGAAAACAATCCACCGGACACACCTCAACGCAGTCCATGTATTTGCATTTGATGCAGCTTTCCGTGACCACGAACGCCATGATTGACCCTTATTCAGCTGTTTAAGAGCTAACTATTCTGCCACAGCCGTAAAGGCGCGGCTTTTCAGCTCGGTAAAATGATGATCCTCGCGGCCGGCCGCACGATCGGCGAAATACTGGCGCAACGTGAATTCCCCGCTGGGGAAGGCCAGTTCGGACCACGGAATTTCCGCCTCCGTACACAGGCGCACCTCGAGACTCTCGATGCCGGGCGCAAATTTGGGTTCGAGCAGCTTGGCGCGAAACATCACGTGCACCTGATTCGCGCGGGTCACATTGACCACGGCCAGCAGCGAAGTCACCTCAACGGTGGCCAAGGCTTCTTCCTGGCATTCGCGCGCGGCAGCCTGCTGCATGGTCTCGCCGTTTTCCATGAATCCGGCGGGCACGGTCCAAAATCCGAGCCGCGGCTCAATGGCACGCCTGCACAATAGAATTTTATCTTGCCACTCAGGCACGCATCCAAGAACCAGCAGTGGATTCTTGTAATGCACCGTATGGCAACTGGGACACACGAATCGCGGCAAATGATCCCCCGGGGGGATCTTCGTTTCGACAGGTGAGCCGCAATTACTGCAGAAATTCAAGAGTTCCACTTTTAAAAAATTCTGGTGCCCGGAGAGGGAATCGAACCCACACCACGTCTTAGGTGACCGGATTTTGAGTCCGGCGCGTCTACCAGTTCCGCCATCCGGGCATGTCAGACCCAACAGTATATGCGATTGGCGCCCTTGGTAGAATCCTTTGAAACCATGTCGCTCCAGGATTTCCACTTCGACCTACCGCCCGATCTCATCGCGCAACAACCCCCGGCACAGCGGTCAGCCAGCCGGCTCTTGACGCTTAATGGCCGCGATGGTTCCTACCAAGACCGGCAATTTCGCGATTTACCGCAGCTGCTCCAGGCAAATGACCTGCTGGTGTTCAACGATACGCGAGTCATTCCCGCGCGCGTTTTCGGCGCCAAGGAGTCGGGCGGCCGCGTTGAGATACTGCTCGAACGCGCCTTGAGCGACACCGTGGCCTTGGCGCATGTGCGTGCCAGTAAGGGTCTGCGTGAGGGTGCCGTCGTTCACTTGGCGGGTGGTCACAGTGCGCGGATGCTGGGCCGGGAAGAAGAACTTTTCCGCCTCCAGTTCTCGTGCGCGGTGCTGCCTTTCTTTCAGTCGAATGGCGAAATTCCATTGCCGCCGTATATCGACCGGGTGGCGCAGGACAGCGACCGCGAGCGCTACCAGACCGTGTTCTCGCAGAATCTCGGTGCGGTGGCAGCACCGACCGCCGGCCTGCATTTTGATGAAGCCATGTTCGCGGCGTTGAAAGCCAAGGGAGTGCCGCATTGCTTCATCACCCTGCACGTGGGCGCCGGCACCTTTGCGCCGATTCGCGACCCCGACATCGACAAGCACCGCATGCATGCGGAGTACTTGGAAGTGCCCGAAGCCGCGTGCCAGGCCATCGCGGCCGCGCGGGCGGCCGGCGGGCGCGTCGTCGCCGTCGGCACGACCGTGGTGCGCAGTTTGGAAACCGCCGCACAACACTCCTCCCCGCACGGCGCAGTCATTGAGCCATACCGCGGCATCACGCGCATTTTCATCCGGCCCGGCCATCGCTTCCGCGCGGTGGACGCGTTGTTGACCAACTTTCATTTGCCGCAGTCCACGTTGTTGATGCTGTGTTCCGCCTTCGTCGGTCGTGAGGCACTGCTCGCCGCGTACGCCCATGCGGTGCAGGCGCGCTATCGGTTTTTCAGCTACGGTGATGCGATGTTTTTGACTCCGTCCGATACCGGCCTGCAATCCCCATGAGCGATTCACCGCGCATGCGATTTCAGTTGCTGGCGCAGGATGGCGCTGCGCGCCGCGGCCGGCTGGAGTTTGCACGCGGCCATGTGCAAACCCCGGCCTTCATGCCGGTGGGAACCTACGGCACCGTCAAAGCCATGACGCCCGAGAATCTGCAGGAGGTTGGCGCCGAGATCATCTTGGGCAATACCTTTCACCTCTACTTGCGTCCGGGTTTGGAAGTGATCGAGGCGCATCGTGGCCTTCACGATTTCATGCACTGGCAGCGGCCCATCCTCACCGATTCGGGCGGCTTTCAAGTGTTCAGCCTGGCCGAGATGCGCAAGCTGACCGAGCAGGGGGTGAGTTTCAGATCGCCCATCGACGGCGCGCCGGTATTCTTGTCGCCGGAAGAATCGATGCGCATTCAGCGCGTGTTGCGCTCGGACATCGCGATGAGCTTCGATGAGTGCACGGCGTATCCCGCCACCGAGGAGCAGGCGCGCACTTCGATGGAGTTGTCCATGCGCTGGGCGGAGCGGGGCTTTCGCGAGTATCACGCGCAAGAGCCGCCCGGCACCTTGTTCGGTATCGTGCAAGGCGGCGTGCATGGGAGTTTGCGGCTCGAGTCGCTCGAGGCGTTGGAGAAGATTGGCTTTGCGGGATTGGCCGTCGGGGGTCTGGCCGTGGGCGAGAGCCAGGCGGAACGCGAGCAGGTACTCGAGCATTTGTTGCCGCACATGCCGCGCCACAAGCCGCGCTATCTCATGGGTGTCGGCCGTCCTGAGGACATTCTCGAAGCGGTGCGCCGCGGTATCGATATGTTCGATTGTGTGATGCCCACTCGCCATGCGCGCAACGCCCATCTATTCACGCGCAGCGGCGTGGTCAACATCCGTAATGCGGTTCATCTAAAAGATACCGGACCCATTGAGGTGGGTTGCGAGTGCTACACCTGCCGTCACTACAGCCGCAGTTATCTGCGGCATTTGGACAAGTGCGGCGAGATCCTGGGATCGCACCTCAACACCATTCACAACTTGTTCTTTTATGAGCGGCTGATGGCGGAGATCCGTTCGGCCATTGAGGCCAACGCGCTCGAGGCCTATGCGACCGAGTTTTATGCTTTGCAGGCTCACTGATAAGGGCTGATGTATACTACGCGGCTTTGCGCCGCGGCACCCGCCGACAAAAACGAGTGTAACACTATGGATTTCTTCATTAATTCAGCTTATGCGCAGGCGGCGGGCGGACCCGCGGTCGGCGGCTTTTCGTTGAACCAACTGCTTTTCCCGGCGCTGCTGCTGGTGGTGTTTTATTTCCTGTTGATCAGGCCGCAGAGCAAGCGTGCCAAGGAACAGCGCGAAATGCTTTCCAAGATTTCGGTCGGTGATGAGATCACGACCACCGGTGGGATCTTGGGCAAGGTGACCGAGGTCGGCGAGCAGTATTTGAGCTTGGAAGTCGCGCCGGGCGTGAATCTCAAGCTGCAGAAATTCCAAGTCGCGCAGGTGCTGCCCAAGGGCACGGTCAAGAGCGCATGATCGCCTACGCTCGCTGGAAAATCATTCTGGTGGTGGTAGTGGTGTGCCTCGGCGCCCTGCTGGCGCTGCCAAATCTTTTCGGCGAGGAAAATGCACTGCAATTGGTGGTGGATCGCGCCTCCGTGACCGATGCCGACCGTGCGTCGGTTGAACAATTGCTGAAAGACAAAGGCATTACGCCCGACGGCGCCTTTCTCGAGCAGGGTCGACTGACGCTGCGCTTCACGAGCACCGGCGATCAATTGAAAGCGCGCGATGTGATTGCCGAAGCCCATCCGGCGCAGTACACCATCGCGCTGTCGACGGCGTCGCGCGTGCCGACTTGGATGCACAATCTGGGGCTTGCGCCGGTCAAGCTGGGGCTGGATCTTCGCGGCGGCGTGTACCTCGTGTATCAGGTCGACGTGCAGGGTTCGGTGCGTCAGTTGCTTGATCGCCATGAACAGGATTTTCGCGCCTCTCTGCGCTCGGCGCATGTGGCGTATCAAGATGTGAAGGTCGACTACGGCGCGAATCGCATCCGCGTGATATTCCGCGATGCCGATACCTTCAACAAGGGCAAGGCCGCCCTCGCCGCGGACAACCGAAGTCTGGTGTTTGCGGATGTTTCGGTCGATGGCAATCCGGCCGTGGAGCTGGCACTCACGCCGCAGGACATCCGTCAGCGCCAGACCGACGCCATTCAGCAAAATATCACCGTATTGCGCAATCGCCTCAACAGTCCCGAGCTCGCCGTGTCCGAGCCGCAGGTGGCGCAGGAAGGCGCGGACCGCATCGCCATTCAATTGCCTGGATTGCAAAATTCGGCGGAAGTGAAAAAGATTTTGGGCAAGACCGCGACGCTCGAATTTCGCATGGTGGATGAGACCAACAATCCCATGGAAGCGGTTGGTACCGGCCGTACGCCGCTGGGTTCGAAGCTCTACTACACGCGCGACAAACAGCCGGTGTTGTTGAAGCGTGAAGTCGTGGTGACGGGCGATCAGTTGACCGATGCCACGTTTCAACCCAACGGTCAGGACGGTCCTGCGGTGTCGGTGGGCTTGGACAGCCGCGGTGCGGCCAAGATGTTGAAGAACACGCAGGAAAATGTCGGTCACGCCATGGCCGTGGTCTTCATCGACCGCGCCCGTGAAAAGAACGCGCAGGGCGTTGAAGTCGATCGCACCACCGAAGAAGTCATCAACCGCGCCACCATCCGCGGCGTGTTCAGCAACAACTTCTCGATCACGGGCATCAACCCCAACGAAGGCCGCGAGCTGGCATTGTTGCTGCGGGCGGGCGGATTGGCCGCGCCGTTGACGCCGATCGAAGAGCGCGCCATCGGGCCGAGCCTGGGTCAGGACAACATCAACAAAGGTATCAAGGCCATGGTGGTCGGCACCTTGGCGGCTTTCCTGTTCATGGCGGTGTACTACAAGTTGTTCGGCCTGATCGCCGACTTGGTGCTGGCGGCAAACGTCGTGCTGCTGGTGGGATTGCTGTCCTTCTTCGGTGCGGCGCTCACCTTGCCCGGCATTGCCGCAGTGGTGCTCACCGTCGGCATGGCGGTCGATGCGAACATCCTGATTTATGAGCGCATCCGTGAAGAGTTGCGCAACGGCGTGACGCCGCGCGCAGCCATCGCAGCCGGTTTCGAACGGGCGTTGTCCGCCATCGCCGACTCGAACGTCACGGCTGCCATCGCCGGCATCGTGTTGTGGGCCCTGGGCTCAGGTCCGGTGCGCGGCTTCGCGGTGGTGTTGTTAATGGGTATCGCGACGTCGGTCTTCACCTCGGTGATGGGTACGCACGCCGTGGTGGCGATGGTCTACGGCGGGAAACGCAAGCTCGAGCGCTTGTCGATCTAGGGGAACGAGCATGGAATTTTTTCACAAGGTGACTCGCTTCCCGTTCATGAACACCCGCAAGGTGTGGTACGGGCTTTCAGCATTACTGATCATCGCCTCCATCGGATTGGTGATATTTCGCGGCGTGAATCTCGGCGTCGATTTCACCGGCGGCATCGTGGTGGAGACCAACTTCCCGCAGCCGCCCAATGTGGAGCAGTTGCGTAGCACGCTTGCCAGCGAAGGCGTGCTGGGCGCGCAGGTGCAGATCTTCGGCTCCTCGCGCGACATCTTGGTTCGCCTGCCGCCCGACCCGAATGCGCGCGGAGAGCAGATCGGCGCGCACATCGTCGAGATTTTCAACAAGGTGCAAAGCGGCGTGACGCTACGGCGTACGGAAGTCGTCGGTCCGCAGGTGGGAAAGGAACTGTTCATCAAGGGCGGCGAGGCGCTGTTGGTGACGCTGCTCGGGATTTTGATCTACGTGCTGTTTCGCTTTACGCCAAAGCTCGCGCTCGGCGCCATCGTCGCGGTGCTGCATGACCCCATCTGCGTGGTGGGTTTCTTCGCGCTGACGCAGACCACCTTCGATTTGACCGCGATTTCGGCCATCCTGGCCGTGATCGGCTATTCGCTCAACGACACCGTGATCGTGTTCGACCGCATTCGTGAGCGCGCCCGCGCCGCGCGCAAACTGTCGATTGCGCAGGTGATCGACGAATCGATCAATCAAACCCTGTCGCGAACCTTGATGACGAAACTGGTGACTTTGCTGGTGGTGGTGGCGCTGTTGGTATTCGGCGGCGAAACGCTGCATGGGTTTTCCGCGGCATTGGTCATCGGCATCATTGCCGGCACGTATTCTTCCATCTACATTTCGGCCGCGCTGGCGCTTGATTTGGGCCTGCAAACGGACGATTTGCTGACGCGCAAGATCGCCAAACCGGAAGAGGTCGACGGATTGCCATAGCGGTATAGTGGTTCGATGCAGCTGTTTTTCGATCCACAGGCCTGGCTTTCCTTCTTCACGCTAACGGTGCTCGAGATCGTTCTCGGCATCGACAACATCATTTTCTTGATCCTGCTGGTCGATCGCCTGCCGCCTGCGCAACGACGCAGTGCGCGTTACGTGGGCTTGAGCTTTGCCATGCTGACCCGCATCGCGCTGTTGTTTTCCGTGACTTGGCTCGCCACCTTGACCAAGACGCTATTCGTCGTCTTTGGCAGCGAGATCTCCGCCCGCGATTTGATTTTGTTCGGCGGCGGACTGTTCCTGGTGATCAACAGCATCGTGGAGATCGTCGAAACGGTGCGCGGCGAAGCCAAAGAACGCAAGCCGGGAAAGTGGAATGGCTTTTGGCTGATCATTCTGCAGATCGGCATCATCGATATCATCTTCTCGCTGGACTCGGTGTTCACGGCGGTCGGCCTGTCCAAGCACATCGAGGTGATGGTGGCGGCTATCGTGTTGTCGGTGTTGATGATGATGTGGGTGGCTTCTACCGTGAGCGCCTTTGTCGAGCGCTATCCAACCGTCAAAGTGCTGGCGCTGGCGTTTCTGGTGTTGGTGGGCGCCGCCTTGATGGCGCAGGCCTTCGACATGGAAATCCCGCCGGGCTACCTGTACGTTTCGATGGCTTTTGCCGCCGCCGTCGAGTGGATCAACATCTACGTGCGTCGTTCGAATCCCCCGATTAAGTAACGGTCCGGCAAAAATGCTTGGTGAGTGGCTGGAAAGCCGCTAGAGTCCGTCTACCTTAAAAAATGGGAGAGGGTATGAATTGGCGCATCAAACCGCTCAACGACATCATGGCGAGCGCCGAGAAACGATCGCTGACTCGATCCATCGGCGGTTTCCAACTCACCATGCTGGGCGTCGGGGCCATCATCGGAACCGGCATATTCGTGCTGACGGCGGAAGCGGCGCAAAAAGCCGGTCCGGGCATGCTGCTCTCTTTCATCGTGGCGGGCTTTGTCTGCGCCGTCACTGCCCTTTGCTACGCCGAGTTGGCGGCCATGGTGCCGGTGTCGGGCTCCGCTTATACCTACTCGTACGCTGTACTGGGTGAAGTGATTGCCTGGATCGTCGGCTGGGCGCTGATCCTCGAATACACGATTGCCGCCAGCGCCGTCACGGTGGGATGGTCGAATTATTTCGTGCCGCTGATATCGCATAGCTTTGACATCAACATTCCCCTGTATCTGGCCAAAGGCTACTTTGCCGGCGGAATGGTCAACCTTCCGGCGGTGATTATCGCCGGCTTGGTGACGATGCTGTTGGTGTTGGGCACGCGCGAGAGCGCGACGGTCAATGCAGTGCTGGTGTGCATCAAGGTCACCGCGCTGGTGATGTTCATCGCACTGGCATTGCCGGTGATCAAGATGAAGAATTTCTATCCGTTTGCTCCGTTGGGCGCGCTTGGAATCGGCGGCGCCGCCGCGTCGATCTTTTTCGCCTATGTTGGATTCGATGCCGTATCCACGGCCGCCGAGGAAACCAAGAATCCTCAACGCAACATGCCGATCGGCTTGATCGGTAGTTTGGTGATTTGCACCGTGTTTTATTTGCTGGTGGCGGGCGGCGCGATCGGCTCCATCGGCGCGCAGCCGGTGGTCGATGCCGCAGGCGTCGGCATCGAGCCCGGCACGCCTGAACTGCTGCAGGCTTGCATGGATCCGGTCAAAGCGGCGACCTTGGTGTGCAGCGATGAACCGCTGGCCCATGTGCTGCGTCTGTTGGGCTGGGAGAAGCTGTCCCGACTGATCGGCTTGGCGGCGTTTCTGGCGCTGCCCTCGGTGATCTTGATGATGATGTTTGGACAGACCCGCGTGTTCTTCAGCATGGCGCGCGACCGGCTGCTGCCCGATGGACTGACCAAGGTCCACCCGCGATTCCAGACTCCGCATGTGGTCACGATGATCACCGGCGGCGTGGTGATGTTGGCCGGCGCGTTTTTCCCGGTTGGCAAGTTGGCGGATCTTTCCAATGGCGGCACGCTGGCGGCCTTTTTCGCCGTGGCCTTGGGCGTGATGATTCTGCGTCGTACCGCCAAGGACCGGCCGAGGCCGTTTCGCACGCCGTTCATCGGGATTGTCGGGCCATTGGCGCTCGTCGGTTGCCTAGGCTTGTTTTGCCTGCTGCCGATGTTCACCATCCTGATTTTCTTCGGCTGGGCAGCGCTTGGCTTGGTGTTCTATGCGCTCTACGGCCGCAAGCGCAGCGCGCTCGCCCCGGGATACCGCGAGACGCCTTAAGTACGAAGTCTGGCGGGGGTGAGCGGACCCACCGCTTCGAGCAAACCCTCGTAGACCTTGGGGTTGCCGGCGACGATGTTGGGGCCGAGTAGGTACTCGGTCCCCGAGGGTGTGCCGACCAGGCCGCCTGCTTCTTGAATCAGCAGGACGCCGGCGGCCGTGTCCCAGGGCGATAACCCAAATTCCCAAAATCCATCCAGGCGCCCGGCGGCCACGTAGGCCAGGTCGAGTGCCGCCGAGCCCGGCCGGCGAATCCCTGCGGCGGTGGACATGATGACCTTGAGGATGGCGAGGTATTCATCGATGTAGGCGTTGGGCCCGGCAATGGCCTCGGCCCGAAACGGCAAGCCCGTGCCGATCAACGCGCCCTCCAGGGAGCGCTGCCCGCTGACGCGAATCTTTTTGCCTTCCAGCTGTGCGCCTTCGCCGCGTGAGGCGGAGAAAATTTCTTGGCGCAGGGGATCGTAGACCACCGCATGCTGCAGGCGGCCCTTCTGTTCCACGGCGATCGATACAGCGAACACCGGATTGCCATGCAAGAAATTGGTGGTGCCGTCCAGCGGATCGATGATCCAGACGAATTCGCTGTCGCCGCTGCGACCGGATTCCTCGCCATGGATGGCATGTTGCGGGTAGCTGCGCTTGATGGTGGCGATGATATCGGCCTCGGCCTTGCGGTCGATGTCGGTGACGAAATCGTTGCGTCCCTTGCTGTCGATTTTCAGAGAATCGAGCCGCGACAGGCTTTTCACGATCAGGTCGCCCGCGCGGCGCGCGGCGCGGATGCCAATATTGAGGAGCGGTTGCATGAGGGGCGCTAGAATAGCAGAGCATGACAAGCCAAGTTCGTATCGTCCTCATCGATCCCAGTCATCCGGGCAACGTCGGATCGGTGGCGCGCGCGATGAAAAACATGGCGCTCTCCGATTTGGTGCTGGTGCGGCCGCGCTCCTTTCCGCATGCCGAGTCGGTGGCGCTGGCCGCGGGTGCAGATGACATATTGGCCGCGGCGCGCGTGGTCGACACGGTGGCCGAGGCCATCGCCGATTGCGCTTTCATTGCCGGCACCACCGGCCGTCCGCGCTCGTATTACTGGGAATTCACCACGCCGCGCGACGTCGCGGGTCGAATTGTCGCACTGCCCGAGGAGAATCGCGTGGCATTGCTGTTCGGCTCCGAGCGTTACGGCCTTGCGACCGAAGATTTGAATCACTGCAATGTGCTGGTGCGGATTCCCGCCAATCCTGAGTATTGCTCATTGAATCTCGCCATGTCCGTGCAGCTGATTTCCTATGAAATCTTCATGGCGCGCGAACAGCCGCACACCGAAACCCAGCTCGAGTTGCCGTTGGCGCCGTCTGCGGATCTGGAGCATTTCTATGTGCATCTGCATCAGGTGATGAACCAGATCGACTTCGAGGATAAGACCGGGCATTTGATGGAGCGGCTGCGGCGCCTGTTCAATCGCGCGCAGATGGATCGCAACGAGTTGAATATTTTGCGCGGTATCTTGAGCGCCGTGCAGGGCCGGCGCGGACAATCGGCAGCCCGCTCGCGCGAATGACGGCGCCGATTTATCTGGACCACGCGGCCACCACGCCGGTGGATCCCCGCGTGGCCGAAAAAATGCTCGAGGTCCTGACGGACTCGCGTTGGTTCGGCAATTCAGGCTCCGACAGTCATGAGTACGGCGAGGCCGCCGCCGGCTTGATCGAGACGGCGCGCGCGCAGGTGGCCGCCGCCGCGGGTGCCGAGCCGCGCGAAGTGATTTTCACCTCGGGCGCGACTGAGTCGAACAATCTGGCGCTGTGGGGCACGGCGCAGTACTACCGTGATCGCGGCCGCCACATCGTCACCTCGCGTACGGAACACAAGGCCGTGCTCGATCCCTGCCGCGAACTGGAGCGGCGCGGTGCTTCAGTCACGTATCTGGTGCCGGATCGCGGCGGGCGGCTGGATCTTGGGCAGTTGAGTGCGGCGTTGCGGCCCGACACCGTGCTGGTCTCGGTCATGCACGTCAACAATGAGATCGGCGTGATCCAAGACATTGCCGCCATCGCGGCGGTATGCCGGCAGCACGGCGCCTGGCTGCATGTGGATGCGGCCCAGAGCATGGGCAAGTGCGCAGTGGATTTTGCCGCATCCGGCGCCGACTTGATGTCCTTGTCGGCGCACAAGGCGTATGGCCCGAAGGGTGTTGGCGCGCTGTTGGTGGCGCGCTCGCGAACGCCCGCTGTTCAACTCGCCCCTTTGCTATCCGGCGGCGGCCAGGAGGGCGGACTGCGGGCGGGTACCTTGGCGACGCATCAAGTGGTCGGCATGGGCGCGGCCTTTGAGCTGGCCGCGGCGCAGTTGCATAGCGATCGTGAACGCATCGCGCGTTTGCGCTTGCGGCTGTGGAACGGCCTTGAGGCGATGGGTGGGGTGCTGGCAAACGGTGATGCGGCGCATTGCGTACCGCATTTGTTGAATGTGTCATTTGCCGGCGTGGAAGGCGAAAGCCTGTTGGCTGCAGTGCGCGGCGAGATTGCCGTGTCCACGGGCTCTGCGTGTACCTCTGCCACGGCCGAAGCCTCGTACGTGCTGCGCGCGCTCGGACGCGACGAACGCTTGAGCGAGAGCAGCTTGCGGTTCGGACTCGGCCGTTCGACCCATGAAGCGCAGATCGACACCGCGATTGCGGTGCTGCGTCGCGAAGTGCGGCGGCTGCGAACCATTGCCGGCGCATGAAGTACAACGATCTCACGCTGCGCAATTTTCAGTCGGCTTCCAAAGCCGGGGTGCTGGCGGGCGGCCATCGTGGGTCGGCCGGGGAACGCGCGCAGGGCACGTGGGTTCAATTCGAGTTCAAGGTTGCTGCCGGCGCGATCGTCGATGCGCGTTTCCTGGCCTTTGGCTGCCCGCACACCATCGCGGTGGCGCAGTGGCTGGCTGAAAACTCGCGCGACCTGCCACTGCGGGCGGAGATGCCCCACGGTATCGCCGCGCTGCGCGACTTGTTTGCCGTGCCGGTCGACAAGCTGGGACGGCTGCTGATCATCGAGGATGCCTGGAGAGCCGCCGCTGGCGCCGCCATTGACTCCGCGTCCCGCGCCCCCACCTCTTAACCGAGGCGCTGGTGCTTGGGTGACGGATGCTTAATAAAAAAACGCGCACCGGTTCCGTGCACGCCAGGTCCCAGCGTGTTATCTATGGCTAAGTTGTTTAGCTGAACTATACGAGGGCAGCGCGGTATGGCGATCATGTTGACGGAATCGGCGGCCACCCGGGTGAAGACCCATTTGGCGCAACGCGGAATCGGTATCGGCCTGCGGGTCGGCATCAAGAAGACCGGTTGCTCGGGTTTCGCGTATGTCGTTAATTATGCTGACGCAATCAACCCCGAAGACGCGGTATTTGAAGCCCAAGGCGTCAAAGTGGTGGTGGATTCCACCAGCCTGCCGCTGATCGACGGCACCACGGTCGATTTCGTGAAGCAGGGCCTCAATGAGGCTTTCAAGTTCCAGAACCCGAAAGCCAAAGGCGAATGCGGCTGCGGCGAGAGCTTCAACGTCTGACGGTCTGGATGGAAAC
This sequence comes from uncultured Steroidobacteraceae bacterium, assembly GCA_964657675.1. Lineage (GTDB taxonomy): Bacteria > Pseudomonadota > Gammaproteobacteria > Steroidobacterales > Steroidobacteraceae > Bog-1198. The sequence continues at coordinate 13,974 of CAZZWE010000044.1, read as the reverse complement.
CCGCCCAAGGGTGTGTTTTTCCATGTAATACAGGGACTTCGGCTATCATCCTGATTGCCTTAAGGGTCCTTGCTCCAGTACACTTCGCGGTCTTTGCCCGCCTGCCGGCTGGCCCATTCCACAATTCGCGAGGTTCTCATGTCCATCGAGCGCACCCTATCCATTGTCAAACCTGACGGCGTCGGCCGTAATCTGATTGGCGAGGTGTATCGCCGCTTCGAACAGGTGGGCTTGAAGGTCGTCGCCGCGCGCATGATGCAGCTCTCGCAGGCCGAGGCCGAAGGCTTTTACGGCGTGCATCGCGAGCGTCCGTTCTTCAAGGACTTGGTGCGCTTCATGACCTCCGGTCCCGTGATGGTCCAGGTACTCGAAGGCGAGGGTGCCATCGCGAAGCATCGCGAAGTCATGGGCGCCACCGATCCGAAGAAGGCCGACAAGGGCACCATCCGCGCGGATCTCGCCACCAGCATCGATGAGAACATCGTGCACGGCTCGGATGCCCCCGAGACGGCGGCGAAAGAGATCAGCTATTTCTTTCGCGAAATTGAGCTCTGTCCGCGTACGCGCTAGCGTACCGGCCAGTTGGTAAGGAGGGAACTTGGCGGGCGAACGCATGAATCTGCTGGGGCTGCCGCGTGCGGAGCTCGAGACCTTCGTTGCCGAGCGCTTGGGCGCCAAGCCCTTCCGTGCCCGTCAATTGATGAAGTGGATTTATCGGCGCGGGTTGGCCGATTTTTCCGCCATGAGCGATTTGGCGCAGGATTTTCGCGCGCAGCTGGCTGAAGTGGCGGAGATTGCGGTTCCGCAAATCGTCACCGAACAGAAATCCAATGACGGCACCCGCAAGTGGATGCTGCGCATGGATCAGGTCCAGGGCATCGAAACGGTGTACATCCCGGAGCCGGACCGCGGCACGCTGTGCATCTCCAGCCAGGTCGGCTGCGCCATGGACTGCTCGTTTTGCGCCACCGCGCAGCAGGGCTTCAATCGCAATTTGTCGGTTGCGGAAATCGTCGGGCAGGTGTGGTTGGCGCATCGGGAGTTGGGACCCGACGCCCGCATCACCAATATCGTGTTCATGGGCATGGGTGAACCGCTGGCGAACTATCGCAACGTGGTGCCCGCCATCCGTATTTTTCTCGACGATTTGGGTTACGACTTATCACGCCGCCGCGTGACGTTGAGCACCTCAGGGCTGGTGCCGCAAATCTACAAGCTGGCGCAGGAATGCAACGTGGCGTTGGCCGTTTCTCTGCATGCGCCGAATGATGAGCTGCGCAATCTGCTCGTCCCCATCAACCGCATTCATCCCATTGCCGAGCTGCTCGAGGCATGCTGGCATTATCTGGATGAACAGAACGGCCGCAGCATCACCTTCGAGTACGTGATGCTCGATGGGATCAATGACAAACCGGAACATGCCCGGCAATTGGCGCGTTTGATGCGCGGCCGGGCCGCGAAACTCAATCTGATTCCCTTCAATCCGTTTCCGGGCTCGGATTATCGGCGCTCATCCTCCGCCGCCATTCTCGCGTTTCGCGACATCTTGAATGACCACGGCGTCATTGCCACGACGCGCCGCACGCGCGGCGATGACATCGATGCAGCCTGCGGGCAATTGGCCGGCCGCGTGACTGATCGGACCTTGGTGCGGTTGGGTACCAAGCTGACCTCTGCATCTCGGATTGAAGCGGGAGTTCGATGAAAACACAGAAGCACATGATGATGGCGGCGATGGCGTTGCTATGTTTGGCTGCGTGCGCCCACAAAGACAATCAATTCAAGAAATCCTCGCCGCAGCAGATGGCCGCGACCGACGTCCAATTGGCGATCGAATACATGAAGCTGGGTAAGCTTGCGAACTCGCGCGAATTCGTCGAGCGCGCCTTGAAGGAAGACCCTGCCAGCGCCAACGTGCAGCTGACCTCGGGGATCGTGTATGAGCGGCTGCGCGACAACACGCTGGCCGAGCGCGGCTATGCGAGCGCGTATCGCATCGGCCGCAAGGATCCGAACATCGTCAACGCCTACGGATCCTTCCTGTGCCGCACGGGCAAGGCGACAGCCGGCGAGAAGTTGCTGGTCGAGGCCGCCAATGATCCGGTGTATCCGACGCCCGAGGTGGCCTTGCTGAATGCCGGGCAGTGCGTGCGCGGCGCGGGTAATTTGGTGGACGCCGAGCGCTATTTCAGCCGCGCCTTGGCCATCCGTCCGAACATGCCCGAGGCGCTGTTGCAGTTGGGCAATATCGCGTTCGACCGCGGCGATGCCCCCGAAGCCTTATCGCAGGTGCAGCGCTATCTGGCGGTCAATCCGCCGACCCCGGAAATCCTTTGGCTGGGCTTTCGCGCCGAGCGCAAGTTGGGTGACAAGGTGGCGGCCGCGGGCTACGCACGCCGCGTGCAGACGGAGTTTCCGGATTCTGAGCAGGCGCAGATGATGCGCGCCGGCATTGATCGATGAACGAGTCCGCGCCAGCCACCGCAGCGCCGGGAGCACCCGGGCCGCAGCTCAAGGCTGAGCGCGAAAAGCGCGGCATGAGCCTGCAAAAGGCCGCCGACGAATTGCACTTGGATCCCTGGGTGATCGAGGCGCTGGAGAGCGGCGACTATCCGCGCATCGGACCGACCGTGTATGCCAAGGGACATTTGAAGCGCTATGCCGGTTTGTTGGGGCTGCCGGCCGCCGCCATCATGGCCGGCTACGAGGCCCGCGGCACACCGGCGCACGCCGTCACGCTGACCTCGCAAAGCGCGCGCATGGCGGGCGCGGCTCAAGAACCGGCGCTGAGCAATCTTTCGCCGGGACGCACCGTCGGCATCGCTGCGTTGGTGGTGGTTCTGGTCGGTGTGTTTTGGTGGCAGCCGTGGCATCAACGCGGCAAGGGCAGTCAGCCTCAGGAAACGGCGGTCGCTGTGCCCGCGGCTTCGGCCGCGCCGGATGCATCCCCTGGCGTGAGGGAGCCTGCGCCAGCCATTGATACGCCCGCCGTGGCCGCGTCGATGCCGGCGGCGGCGCCGGTTAGCGAGGCCAATCAAGGTACGCCGCCCGGCGCGGGTCGCGCGCGGTTGCGACTGAGCTTTTCAGCCGACTCGTGGGTGGATGTGCACGATGCCAATGGCAAGCGGGCCTTTTCCGGCAATGGGCTTGCCAACAGCGTCAAGACCATCACCGGCACCGCGCCCATGCACGTGTACTTGGGGTCCGCGAACGGCGTGGCGCTGGAGATCAATGATCGAACGGTGGTGATCGGTCGGCAGTTCTTCGCCGGCAATGTGGCCCGATTCGAGGCCGGTGCGGATGGCGTTCTGCGCCCCGACGCACAGGTGCGCCCAGCGCGTCCGCGCGGCTGACGGAGTAGGAAATTGAGCAAGACCATCGAGCCCTTGCGCGGCGTGCATGACGTGTTGCCCTCGCAAATCGCGGCCTGGCAGCATCTGGAGGCCTGCACCCGCGAAGTGTTTGCCAGTTATGGCTACGACGAATTCCGCGTGCCCATCATCGAGCAGACGCAGTTGTTCAAACGCTCGATCGGCGATTTCACCGATATCGTCGAGAAGGAGATGTTCAGCTTCGTCGACCTCGGCGAGGATCACATCACCTTGCGTCCCGAGGCGACGGCCGGCATCGTGCGCGCCATCATTTCCAATGGAATGCTGCGGGAGAATCGGCTGCGGGTGTGGTGCATGGGCCCGATGTTCCGCCGCGAGCGCCCGCAGGCCGGTCGCTACCGGCAGTTCCATCAGATCGATTGCGAGGCCTTTGGTTTTGAAGGACCGGACATCGATGCGGAGATGATTTTGTTATCCGCGCGTCTGCTGAAGCGATTAGGATTGACGCGCCTTAAATTGCTGGTCAATTCGTTGGGAACGCCGGCCTCGCGCGCAACCTATCGAGATGCTTTAACCGCGTATTTCAAGTCGCATGAAAGTGCGCTCGATGAGGACAGCAAGCGGCGTTTGAGCGGCAATCCGCTGCGGATCCTGGACAGCAAAAACCCGGACATGCAGCGCATCGTGGCCGACGCCCCGTCATTGTTCGATACGCTCGATGCCGAATCCAAGCTGCACTTCGATTCGCTTTGCGCGCAATTGCGCAGCGCCGGTATCGACTACCACGTCGAGCCGCGCTTGGTGCGCGGTCTCGATTACTACACGCGCACGGTGTTCGAGTGGACCACCGATGCGCTGGGCTCGCAGAGCACGGTGTGCGGCGGCGGTCGCTACGATGGTTTGATTGCGCAGCTCGGCGGTACGCCGACGCCGGGTATCGGTTGGGCCATGGGCCAGGAGCGCATCGTCATGCTGCTGGAGAAGCAGGGATTGGCGATGCCGCGCCGCAAGGCCCAGGTGTACCTGGTGCTGGTGGGTGAGCAGGCGGAAGTCCCGGGATTTCGCCTGGCCGAACAATTGCGCGATGCCTGGCCGAACCTGGCGTTGACCGTGAACATGGGCGGCGGCAATTTCAAGGCGCAATTCAAGCGCGCGGACAAGAGTGGCGCGGATTTCGCGCTGGTGTTGGGGGATGACGAAGTCAGCCGGGGCACGGTGGCGATCAAAGCGCTGCGGCAGGAACTGGCACAAGAAGAATGCCCATTGGAGCGGATCAGTGAACGCTTGGGCACATTATTGGGTCTTAGTGGTGGGAGAGCGGAGCAGACATGACTGAAGATTACTTGACGGACGACGAACAGCTCGAGGTCGTCAAAAAATTTACCAAAGAATACGGGACGTGGATCCTCGGCGGTGTGGTACTCGGCGTGGTCGGGTGGTTTGGCTTCAGCTATTACCGCAGCACTCAAAATACCGAGGCGCTCGCAGCGGCGGGCAAGTTCAACGAAATGACCGGCGCCATGCAGGCCAGCGATTTCACCAAGTCGCGCAGCCTCGCCGACGGCCTCATCAAGGACTATCCCAAGTCGGCCTATGCCGACCAGGCGCAATTGGCGCTGGCCGGGATTGCCGTGGACAGCGGCAAATCCGCAGACGCCGTGGCGCCGTTGACCGTGGTCATGAACAACTCCAAGGATGCTGATTTGCGCCAGATCGCGCGCTTACGCCTGGCGCGGGTGCTCATCGATCAGGGCAAGCCCGACGATGCGATAAAGACGCTGGCCGAGGGAACGCCGGGCAGTTTTGCGGGTCGTTATCACGAGGTGCGCGGCGATGCGCTGGCGGCCAAGAAGGACACTGCAGGCGCCGTGTCCGAATACAAGGCGGCTTTGACCGCGAGCGACAGCGGCGATGGGTCGCTGCTGGAATTGAAGATTGCCGACCTGGGTTCTAACGAAAAGGCCAAACCCTGATGCGTTTATTGCTTCCCTTGAGCTTGGCGATGTTGCTGATTGCGGCAGGCTGCAGCAAAGACAAAGACGTCGAACCGCCGGCGAAGTTGGTGGATTTTCCCAACAAACTACCCGTGAAAGAACTGTGGAGCGATGGCGTCGGCGGCGGGAAGAAGCAGCTGAAATTGCGCCTGGGGCTCGGGCCCGCGCTCGACAACGGGATGGTGTTCGCGGCCAATCACAAAGGTGAAGTGGTGGCGGTGGCGCTCGACAGCGGTCACCACCTCTGGACTCATAAAACCAAAATGCCCTTATCCGCAGGCCCCGCGGCGGCGTTTGGCATGGTCGTGGTGGGCAGCAGCAAGGGCGGCCTGATGGCCCTCGATGCGGCCTCGGGCAAGGAATTGTGGCGCGCGCGGGTGAACTCTGAATTGTTGTCCGCGCCGGCGGTGGGCGAGAACGTGGTGGTGATTCGTGCGGTGGACGGCCGGCTGCATGGCCTGGACTCGCACACCGGTAAGGAATTGTGGTCGGTGGAACAGCAGGTGCCCAAGCTCAGCCTGCGCGGAACGGCGATTCCGACGATTTCCAAGGAAGTCGCCATCAGCGGTTTTGACAATGGCAAGGTCATGGCGGTGTCCTTGAATTCCGGTGATACGGTATGGGACACGGCATTGGCCTCGCCGCATGGCCGTACGGAACTGGATCGTCTGATCGACATCGATTCCGCGGTGCGGGTGGTGGGCGACAATGTGTTCGCCACGGGCTACCAAGGGCGCACGGCGATGTTGGCGTTGGATTCCGGCCAGGTGTGGTGGTCACATGACATGTCGAGCTATCGAGGCTTGGCGGTCGATGCCGACAATCTGTACGTCACCACCGCCGATGGCGTGGTGGTCGCCATGCGCCAACGCGACGGCTCGGAGCTGTGGCGCAACGAGAAAATCAGGCGCCGCATCTTGAGCACGCCGGTGGTCAATGCAACCTCGGTCGCGGTGGCTGATTACCAGGGCTACATTCATTGGCTGGATAAAACCACCGGTGAATTGGTGGCGCGAGTGCATGTCAAGAAGCAGCGCGTTTCGAATCCGCCCGTGGGCAATGACGATACGGTGGTGGTGCTGACCGATGGCGGCAGCATGGCGGCGTATCGAACCAGTCCGCGCAATGCCGCGCCCGTTGCGGAGGCCACGCCCGCGGTCGCCACGCCGGGCGTCGCCGCGCCTCCGCCGCCCGCGCCGACGCCGCAGCCTTAACCATGCTGCCGGTTGTCGCATTGATTGGACGCCCGAATGTGGGCAAGTCCACGTTGTTCAATGCCATGACCGGAACCCGCGATGCGTTGGTGGCCGATTTGCCAGGCCTGACCCGCGATCGCCAATATGGTTTCGCGCGTCGCACGGAAGTGCCCTGCATCGTGGTGGACACCGGCGGGTTGGTCGAAAACGCCGAAGACATCGAAGGTCTGATGGTGGAGCAGACCGAGCGCGCCATCAGCGAGGCGGACCGGCTCATCGTGCTGGTCGACGGCCGCGCCGGCGTGACGCCGCAGGATCAATTCGTCGCACAACTGGCGCGCCGCAGCGGCAAGCCCATCGTTCTCGCGGTCAACAAAACTGAAGGCTTCGACCACGACATGGCGGTCGCCGACTTTCATCAACTGGGCCTTGGCGAGCCTTCGCCCATTTCGGCCGCGCACGATCAGGGCGTGATTTCCTTGCTCGAGACCGTTCTGGCGGGACTTACGCCCGACCCGCAGGACGGCCCTGAGATGACGGGCATCAAGGTGGCGGTGATCGGCCGGCCTAACGTCGGCAAGAGCACTTTGATCAACCGCTTACTGGGCGAGAATCGCATGGTGGCCTTCGATCAGCCGGGCACCACCCGGGATGCGGTGCTGGTGCCCTTCGAGCGCGACGGCGAGCGCTTTACGCTGATCGACACCGCCGGCGTGCGGCGCAAGTCGCGGGTCGAGGAGGCGGTGGAGAAGTTCAGCATCATCAAGACCCTGCAGGCCATCGAGACCGCGCACGTGGTGGTCGTGGTCATGGACGCGCACGACATGGTGGCCGAACAGGACGCGAGCCTTTTGGGCACGGTGATCGAGCAGGGCAGGGCGCTGGTGCTGGCGGTGAACAAGTGGGACAACATCCCGATGGAACAGCGCGACCTGATCCGCCAACAAGTGCAACAGCGCATGTATTTCGCCGACTTCGCCCCTTTGCACTTCATTTCGGCGCGCCATGGCAGCGGCGTGGGCGAATTATTCGATTCGGTTAAGAAGGTCTACGCGGCCGCCATGCGGACGATGAGCACGCCGGAATTGACCCGGGTGCTTGAGGCCGCGATCGAAAGCCATCAACCGCCGTTGGTCAGTGGCCGGCGCATCAAACTGCGCTACGCGCACCAGGGCGGCCGCAATCCCCCGGTGGTCGTCATCCACGGCAATCAGACCGATCATGTCCCGGAGGCCTACCGGCGCTATCTGGTGAATGTATTTCGCAAAGCCTTTGATTTGATGGGCACTCCGGTCCGCGTGGCGTTTCGCGACGCCGACAATCCCTATGCCGGCAAGCGCAACGTGATTACCCCAAGACAACAGCGCAGCCGCAAGCGCCTGATCCAACGCAATAAACGTTAAGGATCTTTTGTTAGACTCGGCGGGTGCCGCCTTTTACCAAAACCAAGGCCTTCCGCATTGCCGCCATCGTGGTGGTGGTGATCGGGCTGTATGCGCTGGCCGGTTTTGTGTTGGCGCCGAAGCTTTTACGCAATGCGCTGATGAAGGACATCCCCGCGGCCACCGGCATGACGCCTGCGGTCGGCGACATCCGCTTGAATCCATTTCTGTTTCAGCTGGAGATCAAAGATTTCTCCCTGACTGATCCTTCGGGCGTCAAGCTGCTCGGCTTCGGGCGCTTCTTCATCGACTTCGAGCTGTCCTCGATCTGGCATCGCGCCTATTCGTTCGCCAACATCAACATCGATTCACCCTATGTGAATGCCGTCATCGCGAAGGATGGCCGTTTGAACCTGGCGCAGCTCAGTCCGAAACCGAGCGCCAAGCCGCAGGCGCCGTCGACCCGGCAGGAGCCCATTCCGGCGGTGCGAATTCGCTCCTTCAAGGTCAGCCAGGGCTTGGTGACTTTCGACGACCGCACCCATCCGTCCGACTTTGCGACCCGCCTCGAGCCGATCAACTTCGAGTTGAAGGATTTCACCACCGGGGTCGATGGCGGACTGTTCACGTTCACCGGCGCTTCGAAGCTCGGCGAGAAGGTCGCCTGGCACGGACACCTGTCGGTACAGCCGATCGCCTCCGATGGCGAGTTTCAAATCGATGGACTGCAGGTCCACACCTTGTGGGAGTACCTGGAGGATCGCCTGGCCTTTCAGGTCAATTCCGGGAAGATCGATCTCGATGCGACCTACAAGTTCTCGTTCAAGGATCAGGTGCAGCTCGACGCGGATGTGTCGAAGATCTCCCTGACCGATTTGGTGGTGAAGCCCAAGAATTCCGAGGAAGAATGGGTCACGGTGCCCGAGCTGTTGGTGAGTGGCACGCACGTGGATTTGGCCAAACGCCAAGCGCATACCGACTCGCTCGCCATCACCGGCGTCAAGCTGCTGACGTGGATCGAGCCGGATGGCTCTTTCAATTTGATGAAGCTGGCGGCATCGCCGGCGCCCGCGGACGCGGCCGCCGCGCCGCCTGCGGCGACATTGCCGGTGGTCACCGCGCCGCCTGCGCCTGCGCCCGCGCCCGCGGCGGCGGCCAGTGCAGGTCCGGCCTGGAGCTACGACCTGCACGAATTTGCGATTCGCGATGCCAGCATTTCGGCTGAGGATCGCAGCGCCAAGCCGGCCGTCAAAGTCATGCTCGCGCCGCTGTCCCTCAAAGTCGAAAACGTCAGCCTGGACTTATCCAAGCCGGTGAACGTCGATTTCGAAACCAAGATCAACCAGGGCGGCAGCTTGAGCGCCAATGGCCAGGTGACGCCGAGCCCGGTGGCGGCCAATGTCGCGCTCAAATGGTCAGGGATCGAATTGGCGACGGCTCAACCTTACGTGGCGCAATACACCTCGATGACCTTGCAGGGCGGAACGCTGAGCGGTGATGGCACAGTGCGCTACGGAAGCTCGAAGCCCGCGCTGCAGTTCGCGGGGAATTTAAGCGTGGCGAAATTGCACACGCTGGACAACGCCTTTCATCAGGATTTCATCACCTGGGATCGTCTCGATGTGCAGGGGCTTAAGTACCAGCATGACCCGGATCGCCTCGACATCGATCAGGTGTTGGCGCTCAAGGCCTTCGCCCGCGTCATCATCGAACCTGACACCAGCATCAACGTCAAACGGGTGCTGGCAGGTCCCGGCGCCACGGTGACTGCGCCCGCTGCCCCAGGCGACGCGCCGGTCACGGCCACCGCGCCCTCCGCAGCGACACCGCCGAAAAAGTCGCGCGCCAGGAAGCAGAAAGCAGTGCCCACTGCGACCGCAGCCGGCACGGCCGCACCCGCGGCGGCGCCGGGTATGCCGATGTCGATCAAAAAGATCGTCGTCCAGTCGAGCGAGATGGATTTTGCGGACCTGTCGGTCAAGCCGAATTTCGCGACCGGCATTCAGAAACTCGACGGCTCGATCACCGGCTTATCTTCGCAGCCGAAGTCCCGGGCGCATATTGATTTGCATGGCTCGGTGGATCAGTTCGCGCCGGTGTCCATTGTCGGCGACGCCAATGTACTGGGGACGGTGCTGTATACCGATCTGACCATGAGCTTCCACAATATCGAGCTCAGCACCTTCAATCCCTACTCGGGTAAGTTTGCCGGTTACAACATCAGCAAAGGCAAGCTCAACACCGATCTGCACTACCTGGTCGACGGCCGCAAACTCGATGCCCAGCATCACATCGTGGTCGATCAATTGGAGTTCGGCGACAAGACCGAGAGCAAGGATGCAGTGTCATTGCCCATCAAGCTGGCGGTGGCGCTGATGAAGGATCGCAATGGCGTGATCGATTTGAACCTTCCGGTGACCGGATCTTTGGACGACCCGAAATTCAGGCTGGGGCCCATCATCTGGAAGGTGTTCGTCAATATTCTGGAGAAAGCGGTGACCGCGCCGTTCGCCTTGTTGGGCTCGCTGTTCGGCGGCGGCCCGGACCTGCAGTTCATCGATTTCCAGCCCGGTGCGGCGGATCTGGATGCCGCGGCCGTGCAAAAGGCGCAGACCATCGTCAAGGCCATGAACGAGCGGCCGCAGATTAAGATCGAGGTGCCGATTGCAGCCGTGAAGGAGTTGGATGCGCCGCTGTTGGTCGATGCGCAGCTACAGGCGCATATCCAGGCGCTGCAGGCCTCAGGCGCCGTGCGCAAGAAGTCCGCGGCGCTACCCTTCGCGCAGTTGGATCCGCCGGCGCAGGTGGATGTCCTGACGCAGCTGTATGCCAAGGATGTGGGTGGGGAGCCGAAGTATCCGGATTCAATCGCGGCCCTGAAGACCAAACCCGAGATCGCCGCGGCCAAGATTGATTTTTTGACCCATGCGCTGCGCGATCACATCACGGTCGGCGAAGCGGAGCTCGACGTGCTGGGTCAGCAGCGCGCGCAGAACTTGCAGCAGGCGCTGCTCAACGGGACGCAAATAGCGCCGGATCGAGTCTTCTTGGTGGCCAACGATAAAGCCAAGAACGATGCGGGCAAGGTGCGATTGGAAATGTCGCTGCGTTAAAAGCGCCTCACGATAAGGCGTTGGTCTTGAGGAACCGCCCTGGTTCGGTGCAAATTCGCTGCGACGCGGTGCGCGCCAGTCCATAACCTGCTGATCACGTTCGAGTCTTGGGGCTTGGCACAACTGGTGCTTACGCACGCAGGCTTAACACGCTTAAAATCCAGAGACCTTGAATGAAGCTCGTGACCGCTATTATCAAACCGTTCAAGCTGGATGAAGTACGCAAGGCCATCAGCGATGTGGGTGTGCAAGGGGTGACGGTTTCGGAAGTGAGAGGCTTCGGGCGCCAACGGGGGCATACCGAGATCTACCGCGGTGCCGAGTACGCGGTTGAATTCGTTCCGAAGACAAAACTGGAAATTGCGGTTGATAATGCGCTGGTCGATCAATTGATCGAGGCCATCATGAAATCGGCAAAAACAGGCAAGGTCGGGGATGGCAAGATATTTGTCTTTGAGCTCACGCAGGTGGTGCGCATCCGAACGGGTGAGCGCGACGCCAGCGCTATTTAGAACTAGGGGGATTCGATGAAGATGCTGCCTTTACTGGGCTTATTGGCCATGCTTTGCGTCGCGGCGCCGATGGCGATCGCGGATGACACGCCCGGCGCGGACGCGGCGACGAGTGCCGCAGCGGCCACACCGGCGGCAGCGCCAGCGCCCACCGAGCCTGTGCTGATCGGCGTCGATAAGATCAGCGCCGGCGACACCGCCTGGATGCTTACCTCCACCGCCTTGGTGCTGATGATGTCGATACCGGGCCTGGCCTTGTTCTACGGCGGCATGGTGCGCAAGAAAAATGTGCTCGCCACATTGATGCAGACGTTTGCCATCGTGTGCGTGACGACGATTTTGTGGTGGCTGATCGGCTACTCGTGGGCATTTACCCCGGGCAATGGGTTTATCGGCGGAAGCACACGCGCCTTGTTCGGCGGCATGACCTTCATGAGTGAAGCCGGCAAACTTTCCGTCTCGCACCTGGCTCTCACAATTCCCGAGACGGTGTACGCCATGTTCCAGCTGACTTTCGCCGCCATCACACCGGCATTGATCGCGGGCGCGTTCGCGGATCGCATGAAGTTCTCTGCCATGCTGGTGTTCATGACCGTGTGGTCGCTGGCGGTGTACTCGCCGATTGCCCATATGGTGTGGGAGAACAGCGGGTGGCTGCACGGCATCGGCGTGCTCGACTATGCCGGCGGTACGGTGGTGCATATCAACGCCGGCATTGCGGGTCTGGCGAGCTGCTTGGTGCTCGGGAAGCGCCTCGGCTACGGCCGCGAGGCAATGCCGCCGCACAATCTGACGCTCACTTTGATCGGCGCCTCGCTGTTGTGGGTGGGCTGGTTCGGGTTCAACGCGGGCTCCGCAGGCGCAGCCGATGGGCGCGCCGGCATGGCCATGCTGGTCACCCAGATGGCCACCGCCGCGGCGGCGCTGGGCTGGATGTTTGCCGAGTGGATCAGCAAGGGCAAGCCCAGCGTGCTCGGCATCGCCTCCGGCGCCGTTGCGGGCCTGGTCGCCATCACGCCGGCGTCCGGTTTCGTGGGACCCACGCCGGCCGTGATCATCGGCGTGATTGCCGGAGTGGTGTGCTTCATTGCGGCGACGTCCTTGAAGCATGCGTTCAAGTACGACGACTCGTTGGACGCTTTTGGCGTGCACGGCGTCGGCGGCATCATCGGCGCGCTGCTCACCGGCGTGTTCGTCAGCAAGGAAATCAGCGGTGTTGATGGTTCATTCTTGATTCAGCTCAAAGGCGTCGCAGTGACCGTGATTTATGGGTTCGTCGTCAGCTGGATAATTTTGAAGGTCATCGATATGACCATTGGTCTGCGCGTCACGGAAGACCAGGAACGCGAAGGTCTTGACATTTCCCTGCATGGCGAGAGCCTCGAATAGGTCAATAAATCGCGGCCCGCAATTAGGCGTAAAATGCGCTTCGAATAAGGAGCGCAGTCATGTTTCCCATTGTGGACATCGTGGTCGTCGTTGCGGTGGTATTGGCCATTTCCGGTATTCGTGTCGCCCAGGAATATCAGCGCGGGGTGGTGTTCCGATTGGGACGCTACAAGGGACTGCGGGGTCCGGGTCTGTACTGGATCATTCCGCTCGGCATCGAGCGGGCCGTGACCATCGACATCCGCACCCGCACGGTGTCCGCCGAGCAGCAGGAAACCATCACCCGAGATAGCGTGACCATCAAGGTCAACGCAGTGCTGTGGTATCGCATTACCGATGCGGCCAAGGCGGTCATCGAAGTGGCGGACGCGCAGGCGGCGGTCTACCAACTGGCGCTCACCGGCCTTCGCAACATCATCGGCCAGCATGATTTGGATGAGATCCTGCAGGAGCGCAACAAGATCAACACGCTGCTGACCGACAGCATTGCCGGCGCCACCGCCGCCTGGGGGCTTGAGGTGCAGCGCTTCGAAATGAAGGACGTCGAACTGCCCAAGGCCATGCAACAGGTCATGGCCATGCAGGCCGAGGCGATTCGCGAAAAGCGCGCGCGCATCATCAAGGCCGAGGCGGAGCTCGAGGCGTCGGTCAAGCTATCGCTGGCGGCCGCGCAGATTACGGCCAACCCGGCCGCCTTGGAACTGCGTCGCATGCAGATGATCTCGGAGGTGGGCGCGGAGAACAACAGCACCACCGTGCTCATGATCCCCTCGGATTTCGTGTCGTTGGCGCATACACTGAACGATTATTTGGCACATCAGTCTTCCGCAAAGAAGGAGGCTCAGTGAAAAAGATCGAGGTGTTGTTGATGATGGCGGTGACTGCCGCACGTCCTGCATGCCTGATGGCCGGGCCCCGCGCGGACGATGCCCCGCCCGCAATCCCTGCACCGCCCGCGACGGCGGCCGCACCCACGCCGGCCCCCCCCACCCCGGCGCCTGCGGCAGCGTCGAAGCCGGCGCCCGAAGCCACCATCCAGTTTGCCAATCAGGGCGG
>CAZZWE010000043.1:0-29408 GCA_964657675.1 uncultured Steroidobacteraceae bacterium | reverse complement strand
AGGTGGCGGGAAATATCTTTGCACCGACGGTCAGTATTCTGGAAGGCGCGAATTTCAGCGGCAGCATCGATATGGATTCGAAGAAAGCCGCGCAGGCTGCCAAGTTTGATCCCTTGAGCCGGCCGAAGAGCGCCGGTGGCGTCGCCTGACAATGTCGTGGCTTAAAAAACCCCTCGCCGGAGAAGATCCCATGATGAATTCGAATTCACCCGCCACGAGCCGTCCGGAACCGCGCGGCCCTCGGCCCGAACCGCGCGCCCCTGAGGCGGTCAAGGCCGCTGAACCGATTCGTGCGCAGGAAGTGAAAGCGCCCGAACCTGCGGTGCGCGCCTCGGTGCTCGGACCCACGTTGAAATTTCGCGGCGAGTTATCGGCGCAGGAAGATCTGATCGTACAAGGCAGTGTCGACGGCTCCATCACGCACACCCAGAGCCTCACCATCGGCACCGACGGTTCGATGAAAGGCGACATTCGCGCCCGCGTCATTGTCATCGACGGCAAAGTCGACGGCGATCTGTACGCCACCGAGTCGGTGAACATTCGCGCCACGGCCAAGGTGAAGGGCAATGTGTTCGCGCCGCGAGTCGGCATCAGCGAAGGGGCATTCTTCCAAGGCCAAATTGAAATGCAGCCCTCGGGCGCCGCCGTGCAAGAGCACAGCGCACGCTTGCGCGCCGCCGCGATGACCACGCCGCCGTTGGAAGGCCAGCAAGTCGATCAGATGTTGAGTGTCTCGACCGGAGGCTAGGGTAGGAACAGGGCAGGATCGACCCAGGCGCGGTTCAGACTCAAGCCCCAGTGCAAGTGCGGACCGGTCACTCGACCGGTCATGCCCACCAATCCTAATTTCGTGCCGGCAGCCACATGCTGTCCCGGCGTCACATCAATGGCGCTCAAGTGGCAGTACATGCTGATCAGCCCGCGCCCATGATCGACGAACACCGTGTTGCCGTTGAAAAAGAACTCGCCCGTCTCGATCACGGTCCCCTCGATCGGCACCAGCACCGGCGTGCCAGTGGGCGAGGCGATGTCCATGCCGCTGTGGGGATTGCGAGACTCGCCGTTGAACACTCGACGCAACCCAAATGAACTGCTGCGGATGCCGGGCACCGGCGGGGTCATGAGCAAAGATTCCGGCTGGGTGTTCGTCCATGTGTTCATGACCCGATCAATCACGACGCGCTCGCGGGCGATTCGCGCCAGATCCGCCTTGGGAGGATTCACTTTCGCAGGCGCGACTTTCAACGACTGAGTGGCGTATTGCTTGTCACCGACGTCGAATTGGACATCCTGTCGTCCGCCAACGCCGTGCACGATCACATGTTCGGCCTGCAGCGGCGCGCTCAACGGAATACCGACCACCGCCACCCAGGAATCGCCATCGCGAACCACCATTACCCGGCGCCCGTCGACGTCGACGGCAGGTTCGGCGGCTGCGGATCCGTCCAACCGAATGAGTTTCACCCCGCCGGGGACTGCGCTCTCGTGCGGAAGGCTAAAGCTTGAGGCCAGCGCCGGTGCCAACACGCTGGTGAAGAGAATCGCACGGCCCGTGACAATCACGATGCGGGTTCCACTCGCGCGCGAATCTTGCCCTGCGCCAGGCGCGCCTCGATGACGGACCCCGCGGCTGCATCGGCTTCGTTTCTGATGATGCTGCCGTCTTCACGGCTGACGATGGCGTAGCCGCGGTCCAAGGTCGCCAGGGGACTGACGGCATTCAAGGTGCGCACCAATGGCAGCAGCCGCTCGCGTGAGCGCCGCAATGTTTCAGGCCCGGCAACGCGTAATCTGGCGCTCAGCGCCGCGTGGCGCGCCACGGCTTGTTGCACCCGGGTCACGGGACTGGCCTGCCATAGCCGCGTGCGGTAATCGCCCAACAGCGAGCGGCGAGCGGTGAGCGCGTGACTCAAGCTGCGCGCCAGTCGCGCTTCCAGTTCGTCCAGCCGTTGAGCTTGCTGCGCCAAGCGCGCTGCGGGGCTGACCAATCCGGCCCGCCCCGTGAGCCAGCGCAGTCGCTCGCGTTGGACCGCCACGTGGCGGCGAATCCCGCGCACCAAACGAAGGTGGTGGCGCTGCACGGCGAGCAGCCATTCCTCGCCATTCGGGACCACGAGTTCAGCCGCCGCAGAGGGTGTGGGTGCGCGCACGTCGGCCGCAAAATCTGCGATGGTAAAATCCACTTCATGCCCCACGCCGCTGATCACGGGAATCGGTGAGGCGACAATCGCTCGTGCCAGCGCCTCATCGTTGAAGGCCCACAAATCCTCGAGCGAACCGCCGCCGCGCGCCAGGATGAGAACGTCGCAGTCGCCGCGCGCACCGGCCAGCCGCAGCGCAGCGGTGATTTCGCCGGCGGCAGCACTGCCTTGTACCGCGACGGGGTAAATCAACACGGGCACCGAGGCAAAGCGGCGCGCCAGCACGTGCAAGATGTCGCGTATCGCGGCACCCGTTGGCGAGGTGATGACCCCGATGCGTTTAGGCAGTGTCGGCAGGGGACGCTTACGCTCGGCGGCGAACAAGCCTTCGGCACTGAGTTTCGCGGATAGCAGCTCGAACTCGCGTTTCAAGGCGCCGAGCCCCGCATCCTCGATATGGTCGATGATCAGCTGATATTCACCGCGCGGCTCGTACAGTCCGATCCGCGCTCGAACCAACACCTTCTGTCCGTCCTTGGCCGTAAAAGTCGCGAGCATATTGCGCTGGCGGAACATGCAGCAGCGCACCTGGGCGGTGGCGTCTTTCAGGGAAAAGTACCAGTGCCCGGAGCTCGGCCGGGCGAAATTGGAGATTTCCGCCTCCAGCCACAGACTGCCGAAACCGCGTTCCAGCAGCACGCGGACTTCGCGATTCAAGCGGGAAACACTGTAAATTTCGCGTGCCGAGACCGATTCCATGGGCAGATGATACTGCGGTTTACCGCGCAGCACTCGCAAGGTACAATGCGCCGCCTCTTAGATGAACCTGTGAACGCGACCCCTATGCGCATTCTTGAAGAGGCACTCACATTCGATGACGTTATGCTGGTGCCGGCATATTCAGAAGTCCTGCCCCGCGAAGTCTCCTTGTCGAGTCAGTTGACCCGCGAAATCCGCGTGAATCTGCCGGTGGTCTCCGCCGCCATGGATACGGTGACCGAGGCCCGCCTGGCCATCACGATGGCGCAGGAAGGCGGCATCGGCATCATCCATAAAAACATGTCCATCGACGATCAGGCCCGCCAGGTCGATCGGGTCAAGAAGTTTGAAAGCGGCGTCATCAGCGATCCCATCACGGTCAATCCCGACATGACCATCCGCCAGGTGCTGGAGTTGACCCGCGCCAAGAACATCTCCGGCGTGCCGGTGGTGCTCGGCACCAAGGTGGTGGGCATCGTGACGCACCGCGATTTGCGCTTCGAGACCAAGCTGGATGCGCCGGTATCGTCGGTCATGACCCCCAAGGATCGGCTGATCACGGTGCGCGAGAATGCGCCCAAAGATCAAGTGTTGGCGCTGCTTCACAAGCATCGCATCGAGAAAGTGTTGGTCGTCGCCGGCGATCATGAATTGCGCGGCATGATCACCGTGAAGGACTTCCAGAAAGCCACTGAATTTCCCAATGCCTGCAAAGACAGCGTGGGCAGCTTGCGGGTCGGTGCGGCGGTTGGAACCGCCCCCGATACCTTGGAACGCGTCGCGGCCCTGCGCGAAGCGGGCGTCGATGTGGTGGTGGTCGACACCTCGCATGGCCATTCCCGCGGCGTGCTGGAAATGGTCGCGGCCATCAAGAAAAAGTATTCCGATATCCAGGTGATCGGCGGCAACATCGTGACCGCCGAAGCGGCGCTCGATTTGGTCAAGTACGGTGCCGATGGCGTGAAGGTCGGCATCGGTCCCGGATCGATTTGCACCACCCGTGTCGTGGCCGGCGTCGGCGTTCCGCAGATCAGCGCCATCTCCCGGGTCGCCAAGGCATTGGAAGGTACCGGGGTTCCGGTCATCGGCGATGGCGGCATTCGCTATTCCGGCGATGTGGCCAAGGCGCTCGCGGCCGGTGCTCATTGTGTGATGATCGGCGGCATGTTTGCCGGCACCGAAGAATCCCCCGGCGATGTCGAGTTGTATCAAGGCGGCTCGTACAAGGCGTATCGCGGCATGGGCTCGCTGGGCGCCATGGCCCAGGCGCATGGTTCGAGCGACCGCTATTTCCAAGACACCACCTCGGAGCTGGAGAAGCTGGTTCCGGAGGGCATCGAAGGCCGCGTGCCGTACAAAGGCAGCTTGGTGGCCATCCTGCATCAGCTCTCGGGCGGGTTGCGCGCCGCCATGGGCTACACCGGCAGCAGCAGCATCGAACAGATGCGCACGCGGCCGCAGTTCGTGCGCATTACCAACGCCGGCGTCCGCGAGAGTCATGTTCACGATGTGACCATCACCAAGGAAGCGCCGAATTACCGGATCGGTTGATGTCCGATATTCATGCGGATAAGGTTTTAATCCTCGATTTCGGCGCCCAGTACACTCAGCTCATCGCCCGGCGGGTGCGCGAGATGGGTGTGTATTCCGAGATTTACGCCTGCGACGTCAGCGGCGAGGATATCAAGAAGTTCAAGCCCAAGGCCGTGATCCTCTCCGGCGGACCTGAGTCCGTCTACGACGATGAAAAAGGATTGCAGGCCGCGCCGGAGGTGTATTCCTTAGGCGTACCGGTGCTCGGCATCTGCTACGGCATGCAGACCATGGCGGCGCAGCTTGGGGGGCAGGTCGAAGGTGCCTCTCACCGCGAGTTTGGCGCGGCGCAGATCCGTCCCGTTCGTCCCTCGCCCCTGCTCGATGGGTTGGAAGACAACCGCGATGGCCAAGGTCAGCGTGTGTTGGACGTATGGATGAGCCATGGCGATCGCGTCACCGCGATTCCGCCCGGATTTTCCACCATCGCGGTCAGCGACAATGCGCCTTTCGCCGCCATGGCCGATGAGACGCGGCGCATGTATGGCGTGCAGTTTCATCCCGAGGTGACTCACACCTTGCAGGGCGGCGAGATGCTGCGCCGTTTCGTGCGCGAGATTGCCGGATGCTCCGGCGCCTGGGCGACGCAAAACATCATCGAAGACAGTGTCGAGCGCATCCGTCGCGAAGTGGGTCACGACAAAGTGCTGCTGGGACTTTCGGGCGGCGTCGATTCCTCGGTGCTGGCAGCGCTATTGCACAAAGCCATCGGGCCTCAACTGACTTGCGTGTTTGTGGATCATGGCTTGTTGCGCCAGAGCGAAGGCGACCAGGTCATGGCAACCTTCGCCGAACATATGGGCGTGCACGTGATTCGCGTCGATGCCGAGCAGCGGTTTCTGGCGGCGTTGAAGGGCGAGAACGACCCTGAGAAGAAACGCAAAATTATCGGCCGCATGTTCGTCGAAGTCTTCGACGAGGAGTCGGTCAAGCTCAAGGATGTGAAATGGCTGGCCCAGGGCACCATCTATCCGGACGTGATCGAGTCGGCCGGCAGCAAAACCGGCAAAGCGCACGTGATCAAGTCACATCACAATGTCGGCGGGTTGCCCAAGGAAATGAAGCTCAAGCTGCTCGAGCCGTTGCGCGAGCTGTTCAAGGATGAGGTTCGCAAGCTCGGCGTGGAGCTTGGGTTGCCCAAGGAAATGGTCCACCGGCATCCGTTCCCGGGACCCGGACTCGGCGTGCGCATCTTGGGCGAGGTGCAAAAACCATTTGCCGATCTATTGCGCCGCGCCGATGCCATTTACATCGAAGAGCTGCGTACGCATGGCTTGTACGACAAAGTGAGCCAAGCCTTTGCCGTGTTTCTGCCGGTGCGATCGGTGGGCGTGATGGGAGACGGGCGCAAGTACGACTACGTGATTGCGCTGCGCGCCGTTGAAACCATCGACTTTATGACGGCACGCTGGGCGCGGTTGCCCTACGAATTTTTAGACCGTGTTGCGCACCGGGTGATCAATGAAGTGCCGGGGATTTCGCGCGTGGTGTACGACATTTCGGGCAAGCCGCCGGCGACGATTGAGTGGGAGTGAACAGGCCAGGGCGCTTCCCCATCATGGCACCTATTTCAGAGGTAGGACTTAGGGAGCAAACTACGCTCGGAGAAAAGTTCGCGCTACATCG
The DNA here is from genome assembly GCA_964657675.1 of uncultured Steroidobacteraceae bacterium. Lineage (GTDB taxonomy): Bacteria > Pseudomonadota > Gammaproteobacteria > Steroidobacterales > Steroidobacteraceae > Bog-1198. The sequence continues at coordinate 23,289 of CAZZWE010000043.1, read as the reverse complement.
ATAAAGGCACGTAATTTCGGCGCGAGCGCCGCACGCTGCGGGAAATAGAGGAAGAGCCCTTGCTCCTCGAGGGAAGCCTCGGGCAGCACCCAGCGCAATCGGTCATCGCGCAGCTCGGCACGAACCAGCGGCTCAAAAATGTATGCGATGCCAATGCCTGCGAGAGCGAACTCACGCGCGAAACTTGCATCCGTAATCACGCTTGTTCCGCTGACTCGTGCTGAAATGTCGCGCTCGCCGTCGCGCAACTCCCATTCGTAAAGGGCGCCCGACCCAAGCAAACGAAATCCTACGCAATTGTGGTTGGCGAGTTGGGCAATGGTCTGCGGTGTACCACGCGCCGCCAGGTAATCAGGCGCCGCGACCATGATGGCTTTGAAGGGTGAGGTCAGGCGGGTGCTGACCATATCCTGCTGAATCGAATCGCCGAGTCTGATGCCCGCGTCAAAGCCCTGGCCGATGATGTCAACGAATGCGTCGTTGGTGTGAACCTCGACCGTGAGGCGAGGATGGGCCCACGCCAATTTCGCCAGTATAGGTGCCAGCGCCATCAGAACAGCCACGCGGGGCGCGTTGATGCGCAGAACCCCCGTAACCTCACCGCGCTGAGCGGTCACACCCTCGACGGCCTTGTCGATGTCGTCAAGTGCAGGCCCGATGTTCGCGAGGAACCGGGCGCCTGCTTCGGTCAGCGCGACGCTTCTCGTTGTTCGGGCAAAGAGTGGTTCGCCCAGCCGGTCCTCAACAACACGCACGGCATGACTCACCGCTGACGGGCTCATGTTCAGCGCGGCCGCGGCCGACGCAAATCCCCCGCTCTTGGCAACGCTGACGATGATGGGGAGGTGGGTAAGAAGATCCCGAGTCATTCATGCACCATTTCGAATAATGTATGCGAAAAATTACGTATTATCAATCTGTACGGTCCGATGCAGGATATCTCCATGGCGGCGACGCCCCCGTTACTTGGAACGCTCAACTCAAGGAGAACTGCAATGACGACCCCCACTTGGTTTATTACTGGCGCGTCTTCCGGCTTCGGTATGGCCTTTGCCCGGTACGCTCTTTCGCGCGGCTACAACGTGGTTGCAACCGCTCGCACTCCAGCCAAATTGGAGCAGATCCGGCAGATCGCACCCGATCGTGTTCTCGTCGAGAAGCTCGACGTGACAGTGCAGGGTGATGCAAACAAGGCGGTTGCTGCAGCCGTCGCACGCTTTGGCACGATTGACGTCCTGCTCAACAACGCCGGTTACGGGATTGTTGGGGCGTTGGAGGAAACTTCGGATGAAGAACTTCGGGCTCAGATGGAGACAAATTTCTTTGGTGCAGTCGCCGTGACCAAGGCGGCGCTCCCCACGATGCGTAAACAGAAATCAGGGGCCATCGTCAACATCTCGAGCCTCGGTGGTCAGCTCTCCTTCGGCGGCTTCAGCGCGTACTCGGCTTCGAAGTTCGCGCTCGAAGGAATGTCGGAGGCGCTCGCCCAGGAGGTCGCGCCGTTTGGAATCAAGGTGCTGATCGTTGAGCCTGGCGCTTTTCGCACCGGATTTGCGGCTGATGCCATGAAGTACATGCCCGTCATGGACGCATACCGCGACATCGTCGGGGGCACACGCGCCTTCGCACACGGCATGCACGGCACGCAGGAGGGTGACCCAGCCAAGGCTGCCGCTGCGATTGAAACTGCGCTGAAGGCAGAAACGACGCCGCTGCGACTGCAACTGGGTGCGGATTCCGTGGCACCTGTCCGGGCACACGCAGAACAGCTCCTCAAGGACCTCAAGACTTGGGAATCCGTGGCGCTGAATACACGCGTTGATCAGCGCGTTTCGTAGGCGGATAACCAAACTAGTAACCCGAGGAGAAAACCTATGAATCTGGATCTTGGCGGCGATGCCGAGTGTTGAGAGACCTCTCGACCGATGGTCAAAGGGCAGGACTCCATCGACGTCCTCGCCACTCAGATAGCACAAAAAATAATCGATGCAGCAGACGCCACTTGAGCACGACCTCATCAAGCAGAACGAGACGTCGAGATTCCGCGCTCAACGTGTTCTTTTGAGGTCCAGGCCAACGCGCCTGAGCGGTCCATTCTCCGCCTTGACGAGCAATTCCGGCGGTATATACTAACTGGTAAATATACCAAGTAGTTTTAATATGCACGATCCGTTAAGTGCGAAGTTCGCAGCTCTTGCTGACCCGACGCGGCGTGCAATGTTGGCCCGACTCGCTTATGCCGAGTTGACCTTGGCTGATCTCGCGAAGCCGATGAAGATGACAGTTCCCGCAGTCGCAAAGCATCTAGCTGTTCTGGAACGCGCCGGCTTCGTTGTACGGAGTAGGCCTAAAAAAGCGGTCGCACGGCCCGCGAAACTTCAGGTCGCTGCGTTTTCAGAACTCACGGATTGGATTGAAAAATGTCGAGTGCACTGGGAAGGAAGCTTCGATCGCTTGGCCGAGTATCTGGAAAAACCGGACTCCAGGGCATCCAAGGATGTCTAAGCACAACGCAAATCCAAGCGACCCGGGTGCCGGAGACGAGCAGGGCGACTCACCGAAACCGTTGACGATAATCCGCGATTTCAACTCGTCACGCGAGCGCATATGGCGAGCATGGACGGAGCCCGGCGCGATCATCCGATGGCACGGTCCAAAGTTCTATCCCGCCTCCGAGTTTTCCGCGGATGTCCGCGTGGGAGGCGCGTGGCGTGCCTGCCTCAAGTCGGGCAACCCTGGCGATGTTGTCCTCTGGCAATCGGGACAATATCTCGTCGTATCGCCGCCTGAACGTTTGGAGTTCACGTTCGCTTGGGAAACCCCGAACCATGAAGACGGACCTGGCGTCCTCACCCACGTGATCGTCCGGCTGGAGGAGTTGGCGAACGGAGGCAGTCGGATGCATTTTAGTCAGACCGGGTTCCTGTCAACGAAGAGCGCGGTCAGTCATTTCGCTGGCTGGAATGGCACGTTCGATAGATTGGCGGAATTCCTTGTCGACGAAATCGGCCGTCGGTCCCCCGAGGTGTCATCGGCTGAAGCTCCTGCTCGGATTCTTTGACTATCAGACGGAGGTCCCCCGTGTCCAAGGTGTGCGTGAGAGGCTTTGCAGTGTCCGCGGACGGCTTCGGCGCCGGCCCCGACCAGAGCTTGAAGGATCCGTTGGGCAAAGGGGGCAGACAGCTGCACGATTGGTTCTATCCAACCCGGGCCTTTCGATCGATGTTGGGGCAAGACGGCGGGACTGACGATCGCTTCGCGCGCGCCGCGATGGAAGGCTTCGGCGCCTTCATCCTCGGCCGCAATATGTTTGGGCCCGCCGGCGACGATTGGGGCGGCCCCGATTGGAAGGGTTGGTGGGGCGACAATCCCCCGTATCATGCGCCGACCTTCATCCTCACTCACCACGCCCGGGCACCTATAGAGATGGAGGGCGGGACGACCTTCCATTTCGTCAGCGACGGGATCGAGTCGGCGCTCGCCCTGGCCAAAGCCGCTGCCGGCGACCTGGACGTGAAAGTCGGCGGCGGTGTTTCGACGGTCCGCCAATACCTTCTTGCAGGCGCAATCGACGAGCTTCACCTCGCAATGTCGCCGATCCTTCTTGGCCGCGGTGAGGCACTGTTCGAAGGCATTGACCTGCCGGGCCTCGGGTATCGCGTCACCGAGGTGGTTCCGACAGCGCTGGCAACGCACCTCGTGCTCATTCGCGGAGAGCATCGATGATCAAAGACGTCTGGATAAACCTGCTCGTGAAGGTTCTCAGCCAAGTGTTGTACGCCGATCAGTTGCTCAACTTGAGACATTTTCTCACTGCGTCAAAATTGCCGCCAGGTTATCCATGCTCGCATTGCCTTCTGGCGACAGCATCTGCAAAGCGAACCGGAACGTTGTCATGATAACAATTCGAACCTCCACCGCAGCAGACGCGCCAGCTATCTGGTCGATACTCAAACCCGTCTTCCGTGCGGGAGAAACCTACGCCATTCGTCGGGACATCGACGAAGCTGACGCGATCGCCTATTGGTGCGGGAGGAACCACGAGACCTTTGTTGCAGAGGACGTGGGCAACATTCTTGGAACTTATTACCTGCGCGCGAACCAAGCTGGAGGCGGCGATCACGTGGCAAATTGCGGGTATATGACATCCTCGCAGGCTCAAGGCAGAGGCATTGCGCGCCTGATGCTTGAACATTCCCTGATCCGTGCCCGGGAGCGTGGCTTCCGTGCCATGCAATTCAATTTCGTGGTGAGCACCAACGATCGCGCGATCAAGACGTGGGAGTCATACGGCTTTGCGAAAGTCGGCCGCCTGCCGCAGAGCTTCAGGCATCCGGCGCTAGGCTTTGTGGATGCATTCGTAATGTATAAGCAACTTTGATCCGATCGGTAAACCACGAATTGGTGGTTGGCTAGCGCGGCTCCGTTCTGCGCCACGATCCGACAGGTAGTCTGAGTCCGGGAGACGAAATCCGGCGTTACGCTGACCATTAGCTCCTCACGTGGGCATTCCAAATCCAAGGGAAACCAATCCATGGTGATTTCCATCGTTGCCATTGCTATTGGCGCCTCACTCGGCGCGCTCCTTCGCTGGTACCTGGCAAATCGGCTGAACTCAACCTTCCCGCAGCTCCCGTCAGGCACGCTGGTGGCGAACATTTTGGGCGCATACTCCTGATTTAGGGGAATGACAACCGAGCAGAATCATTGGCGGTAGATCTGGCGGTAAGTTTGTTGTACGTTGGAGAAAATGCTCACATAGTCAGGCACTTATGATTGCCGGAGACAATTGAGTGGGAGTAGCGCAACTGGATGACTTCAGATCTCTCTCAGCTGGGCTTCCTGCTGTTTGTGTCAGCCGTGGTGGCGATGCTTTCACGGCGCCTACATTTGCCGTACACCGTCGGGCTGGTACTGGCGGGCATGGCGCTTTATTTTCTCCACATTTACTTCAAGTGGCACCTTTCTAGAGATCTAATATTCTCGGTGTTTTTGCCGCCATTGGTATTCGAGGCGGCGCTGTTCATTCACTGGCGAGAGTTCAGGCAAGAACTACCCGTCGTTACGCTGCTCGCCACCGTGGGTGTCGCGCTGGCGGCCGGTGTCACCGCGCTTGGGATGTATTACGGGTTGGATTGGGATTGGGGCAGCGCGATCGTCTTCGGCGTGTTGATTGCTGCCACGGATCCGGTCTCCGTCATCGCAACGTTCAAGCAGTCCCACGTACAGGGACGCCTGCGGATATTGATTGAGTCTGAGAGTCTCTTGAACGACGGTACGGCTGCGGTGGCTTTCGTGGCGGTGCTGGGCGTGCTTGCGGGTGGCCATGAAACCCTCCTCACGATCGGCGTCGCGTTGATGGTCACAATAATCGGCGGCGTGCTGATCGGCGGGATCACCGCCTACCTGCTGATGCTGCTGGCGGGGCGAACGCCGGATTACTTGGTGGAAATCACCTTTACCACGGTGGCCGCTTATGGCTCATTTTTCTTGGCCGAACGCTATCACTGCTCGGGTGTGTTGGCCGCGTTGACCGCGGGCTTGGTGGTCGGAAATTTCCGCTCTTCCGGCTCGATTACTGCGGCCGGACGGCAGGCGCTCGGCCCATTTTGGGAATACGTGGCATTTGTCGCCAACTCGCTCATCTTCTTGCTCATCGGTGCTCAAGAGGCCCAGCAACATTTCGAAAACCTGTGGGCTCCGGTGCTGCTGGCGATCCTGCTAGTCACCCTGGGTCGAGCGGTAGCGATTTATCCGTTGTGCGCCGTGTTCGCCCGAACCCGCCTCAAAATCGATCTTGGGCATCAGCACGTGCTGTTCTGGGGCGGGCTGCGGGGTGCTCTGGCACTCGCATTGGCTCTGTCGCTTCCGGAAGACCTGCCGCGTCGCGACGTGATCGTAACGATCACGTTTGCGGTCGTGGCGTTTTCGATATTCGCTCAAGGATTAACGATTACGCCACTGCTGAAGAGGCTGGGGCAAGTGAAGTGAATACGCTCATCTGCCTCGCTTCGAGCTAGCTGCGTCGCGCCATCCAACCGAGTTTCCAGTGCCTTTGGCTCGCCTGCGATGGGCATCCGGGGCAGATGCCTATTTCGAGTTGGGTATTCCGGATTCACCTGAATCCAAACTTTACGAAAAGAGAATGGGGGCGGGCTCTGGGTCCAATGGGTGGCGGGTTTCCGTCCGGTTCCCGGTTAAATAGAGGGAAAGCCCCTCCCGCAGGACCTTGCAGACAGCACCATGCCTCGACCCAAAATCGCAATCGTCGGTGGCGGCATCGCCTCATTGGTAGCGGGGATAACGCTTCGAGAGAAGCTACCGAACGCGGTGATCACGCTGTACACCGCAGTCGGCGAGACCCTGCTCGGCGGGCAGTTGGCCAGTTGGAACGAGCAGGGGTATCCGGTCGAGCATGGGTTACATGCGCTGTTCGGCTTCTATGATCACATCCTCCCCCTCTTAAAAAAGATCGGGGCGTACGAGAATCTCACCCGCAGTCAGGAACACATTTTCATTCGCGAGCGGGGCGCGATTCATCGCTATGACCTGCGCACTTGGCCGGCAACCTACCGTGGATTTACCGCAGCCGAAAAGTTACGCCTGCTCACCGCGGCGCCCGCGATTGGCAAGTTGGTTCTCGACATCAAGCGCAAGGGTGCGGGCGTATTCGATGCCTATGATGCATACGACCTGCGCGCGCTCGCACGCGCTCACGGGGTGCCTGAATCGGTACTGCAAAGCGGGTTCTTCCGCCAGTTCTACGAAGCCGCCTTCAACGCTCCTTCCGAACTCTCAGCGGCGGTCGCGCTCGAGTCGATGTACAAAATCTTCTCCAAGCCGTGGCATTACTATTTCAACTCGCCGACGCGAGAGTGTATTATCGCGCCGCTACAACGCCATTTCATCGAAGGCTGCCGGGGCACGATCGAGTTCAACCACACACTCACCCGTGTCCGCACCGATGAGGGCGGCACTCGAGTGGTGGGGCTCGATTTCAAGCGGCAGGGGTCGGACGTACCGCTTAAGACCGAGGCGGATGAGTACATTCTTGCACTAGGTCTTGAGGATTTTAAGCGCCTCGACTTTGATGAATCTGCGGCCCGCCTAGATTACTTTCGCAACGTGCACAAGCTACAGACGGTATCAAGCTTTTCAATCCAGGCCTGGTTCAAGGAGGATCCGGTCCCGGCTGGGATCGACAGCATGATCACTGGCATGCCGCCGCCGTTCGGAATTGTCTGTCCGATGACCCGAGTGCGTGCGACTCAACCGCCCAAGGAGCTGTCGCTGCGGCACGAAGTCATCGCGACCGGCCCTGAATGTGGATATGAGGACGTTTCAGACGAGGTCGTCAAGAGCGACTTCCTGACCGGCCTTCGAGGGGCCGGATTCAAGATCCCCGACGATCCAGCGCAAATGCATGTCGTCCTGCGGAGAAATCGCGAACCCTTCCACCGGTACCTGCTGACTCGGCCAGGTGAACTGAGACTGCGGCCATCCCATCAGAGCCCGCTGGCAAACCTGTGCCTCGCCGGTGCGTGGGTGCGTAACGAGTTCGCGCTGCCCTGCGTAGACGCGGCGGCGCAGGGTGCGATTAAAGTTGCCGGTTTGATCGCGACGCGCGCGTTGGCACCACCGCTAAACGTCGAGGTAGGATCGATCACCGGGTTTGCGCGCAACACGCGACTGGTACTGCCGCCTCCGTACTGCTTCCCGCGCTCCACGGCCTCGGTTTTCCTGCTCGAGGCAAACCCTGAGCGTCTGGCCGCAGCGATCTCGCCCGAGTTAAAGCTATTCCCTGGCCTTGGCGGCAAGATGCTTTTCGCCGTGTTGCGCCACGACGATGTGCACGCGCCGGGTGATCCCAGTGGTGCACGCTATGGCTATAACGAAGTACTGCTCGCGGCCTTTGTTCGGGAAAAAGGTTTCAATCGGATCGGAAAAATGGGCCTTTACCCGATTTTTCTTTATGTCGATGACGACACCGCGATGGCCGCCGGGCGGGAAATTTATGGATTTCCCAAGAAAATGGCTCGAATCGAGGTTGGCGCACAGGCGCTGCGCGTGATCCGCAGCGGTCTTGCGCCTAACTCTGCTCCAGGTGTCGTGCAACCGATCAGTTTGGTCAGCGCCGAGTGGTCGGCTAGTACGCCCACCACAAACTCGCCGGTGGCCAGACCCCTGTCCTCTAGGCCTTCGTTGGGAGATTTGGCTCGATTAATGACGCTCTACAACACCCGTTACACGACGGTGGCTGAAGGCCGCGAGTGCGTGCGCACCGAGGATCGCCAGCTGACGAAAGTTGCAATGGCCGACGTTCAGGTGGGGCGTATGTCGTCCGTTCACGACCTGCGCCTACGTGTGGGAGCGTCGGTCAATGACCCCATTCACCTGCTGATGAAGAAAAGCCACGATGGCGATGCGGTGAAAGCCGGTTGGGGCATGCGGGTGGAGTTGGCTTTTTCGATGGGCGCAGCCCGGTTGGTAGAGGCGGGTCAGCCACTGCGCGCTCGACCGTTTCTTGGCGCGGGATTCAGTAAGGAGCGTGCCGCGGGATAACGGTTATTTTTTGTTGGCGGCTTTCAGCGCGGCGAGTACCGCCTGGGTCTCCTCGCTGGCCACTTCCTTTTGCACCTGCAATAAATCACCCAAAGGTCGATCGTAGCTGTCGGACTTCATCACGAACCCGGTGTCGCCTCGGATCAGCCGCGTCGCCACGCGGTAACTGTTGCCGGATTTTCGCACGCTGCCATCGAGAATGTAGGCCACGCCCAGCTGCCGCGCGATGTCGCGCACGGGCAATGTCTTGTCCTTGAAGTAGAACACCGCCGTCGGCGAGGACACTCGCAGGGAGCCGCCTTTGCTCAGGGCGCCAATCAGCTCCTCCGTGAGTCCATCAGCAAACACACCTTCATTCATCTCTTGCGTGGTTAAATCCTGGAACGGTAAGACCGCAATGGTGGGCTGAACTTCCGCGGGCTTGAAGCCGATGGCCCAATAGGCCAGTCCCATGAGCACGAGAGCGGCCCCGGCGGCTCCAAACCAAAGCAGCTTGGAGGCTGACCGCGTGGTGGGATTGACCGACACTACTGGCGCGTCCGCGTAGGGCGTCACATCGGCGACCATTCGGTAGCCCAAGCGCGGCACCGTGGCAATGTAGCGCGGGTTTTTCGGATCGTCCCCGAGCTGACGGCGCAACGAGGCAATCGCCTGGTAAACCGAGTCCGGCGTGACAACGACACCGCTCCAGACACGCTCGAGTAGCTCATCGATGCTGACGACCTCGCCAGTGCGCTCCGCCAGAAACAACAGCAGGCGCATGGTCCGCGCTTCCACTTTGACAATGTCCGCACCCTGCGATAGCTGGCTCGAGACCGGGTCGACGCGCCATTCGCCGATGCGTATGGGTACGGTGCTTAAACGGTCCATGGCGGATTGGGGCCTTGCATCGATGGATTGTAGCAGCGGACGCAAGACTGACGGTCAACCCGCGAAGCGGGCGTGACTTTCAGGAGTATTCAACAGGATTCAGAGCACCTTCAGGACTCCTTCAGGACTTTTCGCGTCCTCGGTCCCCAGGATGCCGCGCCGATCCACTCAAGGAGTTCCAGTCATCATGTTAGATCGTCTCTTCCTAGCCGCCCTGCTTGCCGGTGCGTCGTTCCCAGCATTCGCGACCACGTACACCTTCGATACGGATCACGCCCAAGGCGTGTTCCGATGGCACCACCTGGGCTTCTCCGATCCGGCCGGCCAGTTTTCGCAAGCGACCGGAACGCTGCAGTTTGATCCCGCCGAACCGACCAAGGCTTCCGTAGCGGCCAGCATCGATTTAAAAACGCTGCAAACCGGTATACCGGAGCTTGATGAGGTGCTGCAGTCGTCCGATTTCTTCAATACGGCGTCCTTTCCGACGGCAAGCTTTAAAAGTACACGGGTTGCTCGGGGTACGAGGCCTGCGCATCTGACAGTGACGGGCGATTTAAACCTCCATGGGATCACCCGACCGGTGACGTTGGAGGTAACCCTGGTGAAAATCGGTACCAACCCGCGAAATGGATTACCAACCATTGGTTTCGATGCGACCACGACAATTAAGCGGTCAGCATTTAAACTCGATGCATTCGTGCCGCAGGTGGGTGATGACATTCCCATGCGCATTATCCTTGAGGCCTACGAATCGCAGGCTTATGAGAAATACCTGCAAGCGGAAGCGGCGAAACAGAAAAAATAGGGGCTGAACTTGGCGGCGGTTGGCAATCTCGACATTGAGGAATTTCAGCGCGACGGTGCCGTGTGCCTGCGTCAGCTGTTCACTCCCGAGGAAGTCGAATTGTTGCGGTTGGGGATCGATGCAAACCTCGCCCATCCCAGTCCGCGCGCCAAGGTGGCGAGCCGTCCCGATGATCCGGGCTGGTTCATCGAGGACTTTTGCAATTGGCAGGAAAATGAGTCCTATCGGCGATTCATTTTCGACAGCCGCTTGGCGCAAGCGGCGGCGGCGCTGATGCAAAGTCGGACGGCTCGTCTGTATCACGATCACATGTTGACCAAGGAGCCGGGCACCCGCCAACGCACGCCCTGGCATCAGGATCAGCCGTACTACAACATCGAGGGCCGGCAGAACTGCAGCTTCTGGATCCCCGTGGACGCCGTAAGCCGCGCCTCGACGCTGGAATTGGTTGCCGGCTCCCACCTGGGCCCCTGGCTCATGCCGAGAACCTTCATGGATGCGCAAGCCCAATGGTTTCCGGAAGGTAGCCTGAAGGATCTTCCAGACATTGACGCGAACCGTGATCAATATCGGATTTTGAAATGGGAGATCGAGCCTGGAGATGCGGTGTGCTTTCACATGTTGACGCTGCATGCCTCGGCCGGCGTTGAAGGCGATCGCCGCCGCCGCGTATTCTCCGTGCGTTTTTTGGGTGACGATGTCACTCACGCGCCACGCAGCTGGCGCACCTCGCCGGATTTTCCGGGATTGACCGATGCGCTGGCGCCTGGGGCCAAAATGCATCACGCGCTGTTTCCGCTACTGTGGGGCGAAGCCACCTGATCTTTGCGCGCCGCTCCAGGGAGCGTCTGGCTTGATATCGCGCCACGTGCCGGGCGGCAGTTCACCCACCCGGACCGCGCCGATGGCCGTGCGAATCAGTCTTAGCGTCGGAAAGCCCACCTTGGCGGTCATGCGCCGCACTTGTCGATTCTTGCCTTCGCGGATCGTCAACTCGATCCACGCCGTCGGGATTTTCGCGCGGTAGCGAATGGGCGGATCGCGCGGCCATAGAGCACCCGGCTCCTCGATGACGCGGGCGTCGGCCGGCTGGGCCGTGAAATCACCGAGGTTCACACCGCCGTGCAACAGGTCGAGCGCCGCCGCCGTCGGCGTGCCTTCCACCTGCGCCCAATAGACTTTGGGCAAATGGTGTTTGGGCTCGGTAATGCGTGCCTGTAGGCCGCCATCGTCTGTGAGCAGCAGGAGTCCTTCACTGTCGGTATCGAGGCGGCCGGCCGGATAGACGCCAGCTATGTCGATGTAATCAGCCAGCGTTTTGCGGCCCGGTTCCGGACTGAATTTGCAGGCGACGCCGAAGGGCTTGTTGAACGCGATCAGCACGCAGCCGTATCAGGCCAGCGCCCGCTCGATCAAGTTGGGCGGTACGGTGGTGCGCGGGACCGACGGGCTCGGGCGGCGTCGAGCGCTTTTCTCTCTACCGCGCATGGCCGTGGCCGGCTCGAACCATTCGCGCACATCGATATCCATGCCGATGCCATGCATGTAGTTGTACAGCGCCTTTTTCAGGGCGGCGCCAAACTGGTCGTGATCAACGCCGGTGGAATCGATGAAGTTGATATCGTTGCTGGCGAAGGTGGTGGACAGCGGCGGCGCCAAGGTAACGCCATAGTCCTGCGGATGTTTGCCCACGGGTGAGTGAACGGTGCACGTGAAGCGATGAAAGAAACCGGATTGAATACAACCGGCCGCAAACAGCTGACGTACATATTCCAACGCGTCCACGGTGTCCTGTGCGGTTTGGCTCGGGAAGCCGTACATCAGATAGGCATGCACGAGAATGCCGGCGTCCGAGAATGCGCGTGTGACCCGCGCGACTTGCTCGACCGACACGCCCTTCTTCATGAGCTTGAGCAGCCGGTCCGACGCCACTTCCAAACCGCCGGTGACGGCGATGCAACCGCTGTCGGCCAATAGCTGGCACAGGTTCGCGTCGAATGATTTTTCGAAGCGGATATTGCCCCACCACGAAATGTCGAGCTTGCGCTGCACCAGCGCATTCGCGAGCGATCGCAGCGCCTTGGGCGGCGCGGCTTCATCGACGAAATGAAAGCCGGTTTGTCCGGTTTCCTGAACCAGGGATTCGATTCGGCTGATCAAGACGTCGGTGGTTGCCAAGTCGTAACGCGAAATGTAGTCCAGATTCACATCGCAGAAGCTGCATTGTTTCCAGTAGCAGCCGTGGGCCACGGTGAGTTTGTTCCAACGGCCGTCAGACCAGAGCCGGTGCATGGGATTCAGCAGGTCGAGCAGCGACAAATAATCATCCAGCGGCAAGCCGGCATAAGTAGGCGTGCCGCTGTCGGAAAAGGCGATATCGGGTTCTTTGAAATCGACGTAGCGTTGGCGGGTGTAGGTGCGTACCAACCGATCGACCGGCCGCTTGTTCTGCAAATGCTCGATGAGTGCCAACAGCGGTCGTTCACCCGCATCCAAGGTCACGAAATCGAAACTGTCGAACACCCGTGGCTCATTCATGGTCCGAAGTTCAGTGTTGCAATAACCACCGCCTAACACCGTGACCACGGAGGGCAGGGTCTGCTTGATGGATTGCGCGATGCGAAAAGCGCCGTAGACGTTGCCGGGAAAGGGCGCAGTGATCAGAGCCAGCGTCGGTCGGTGCTGCGCAAGCGTCTCGAGAGTCAGCGCATGCAAGCGTGAATCGACCAGATTGTGAGGCGCGCTCAAGGCTGTGTGCAACTGATCGAAGGTCGGCTGGCTCGCTGCCAGTGACTCCGCATAGCGTACGAACTCGAAACGGGGGTCGATGCCCTCTCGAATGACATCCGCAATGTCGTTGAGGTACAGCGTGGCGACGTGCTTGGCACGGTCCTGCAACCCCAGGGCACCGAAGGCCCAGTCGAGCGCATCCTCGGCATGTTGCTCAAAGCGCGGACCTTCGGGCAGGTAATGCCTCGACGCAATCCGGTGGGCCAAGCTAGGATCGCGGCCCTGCAGAAACCGGACGGTGGCAGCGATCGTGGCGCTGTAACGCTCGGCGTGCGCGGCAAAAAAACGCGTCGCGATGGAGTGTTGCTCGACGGGCAGCAGGCGCACTTGCTCAGCAATGGCTCGAACGCCATCGACGGAAAGCAGTTTCAGTGCCAGGCCGATGGATAGGTCCGCTTGCGCCGCATCAAACCCGCGCGAGCGCAAAAAGCCGGTGAGATAGGCCGTGGACGGGTAGGGCGTGTTGAGCTGCGTCATCGGCGGAATGATCGACAAAATACGCAGTTCGCTCATGCGTGAAAGTATATCGCGCTGCGCAAGCTCGGATGGTCCATTTGGGGGATAGGAATATCGCCGGGCTTCTGGCTAAATCCTGAAAGTCCAAGGAAGGAGGTTCCATGAATTCCCATGACCGACAGCTCGCCCGCCGACAGTTTCTTCGATACCTGGCCGGCAGCCCGCTGATTGCAGGTGCGGCCTCGATGACCTCGTTGAGCGCGCTGCTCTCATTCCTTCCTCAAGATGCACTCGCCCAAAGCTACGATGTGCTGCGAGCGCCTACCGCACCGCTGGTCAACGGCATCATCGGCTCGCCTGAGCAGGCGCTGAACGTCATGGACTTCGAGCCCGCCGCGCGCGCGGCCTTGGTGAATGCGGGTGCACCGGCCCACTTCGGCTACCTCGCCACCGGCGTGGACGACGATGCCACGCTGCGCGCCAATCATGAGGACTTTCAAAAGATCCGCATCCAGGTTCGCCGCTTGATCGATGCGCGCAACATCGATACCAGCTGCACGGTGTTCGGAGAGAAGTGGGCCAGCCCGATCTTTCTATGTCCCGTCAGCAGTCAGGCGGCATTTAATCCCGGCGCGGCGGCCGAGATCGCCGATGCAAAAGCCGCCAAGATCAAGGGACACCAAATGATCCTCTCGACCGTCGGCAACAAGTCGATCGAGGAGGTCAATGCCGCGCATGGCTCGCCGGTGTGGTTCATGCTGTATCCGACCGACGATTGGAACGTCACGACGGCCCTGGTGAAACGCGCCGAAGCTGCCGGCTCGCGCGTGCTGGTGCTCACCGTCGACCGACAGGGCGGCCGCAACACCGAGACTTTGCTGATTGCGCGCCGCGAGGACAAACGGCCGTGCCAAGCCTGTCATCAGGGCGGCTTTAAAAACGAAGTGGCGCGCAAGCCCATGTTCGATGGCCTGGATGTGTCGAAAGTCACCAACCTCTATGGCACCGGCATGACCTGGGATTTCGTCAAGCATTTGCAGAATACGACCAAAATGAAAATAGTCTTGAAGGGCATCATGACGGGCGAGGATGCGGCCAAGGCTGCCAAGTTCGGTGTCGACGGAATCATCGTATCCAATCACGGGGGCCGCGCGGAGGAGAGCCTGCGCTCCACCATCACGGCATTGCCCGAAGTGGTAAAGGCGGTGAACGGCCGCATTCCGGTGTTGGTGGACGGCGGCGTGCGGCGCGGAACGGATGTCTTGAAGGCGCTTGCCTTGGGCGCAACGGCCGTCGGTATCGGCCGGCCTTATTGCTGGGGTTTGGCAGCCTTCGGGCAACCGGGCGTCGAGGCCGTACTCGACATTTTGCAGCGGGAATTCGAAACCATCATGAAACAGGTGGGCGCCACCGATCTGCGCGGCATCACGCGCGCCTCGGTTATCGTTTAGCGAATATATACTAGCGTGCGGGAGTGGCGAGGGGTGGCAGTAGGGGCGCATGACTACATTAAAACCGCTGATCGCAATGGTGTGCGCATTGCTGGCCGCGTCGGTGGGTGCGCAGGACCATCAGCACGAATCGGACGAAAAGCTGGGATCGGTCAACTTTGCGACCTCCTGCGATCCGACGGCCCAGCAAGGTTTCAATGCGGGCGTGGCGTTGCTGCATTCCTTTCAATTCAGCCGCGCCATTGCCAAGTTTAACTCGGTGGTCGCGCAAGACCCCTCCTGCGGCATCGCTTATTGGGGGATTGCGCTGAGCGACTGGAGTAACCCCTTCGCGGCAGGCTTGAAAAATGTCACCCAGTTGCAGCTCGGACGGGAGGCTGCGCAACGTGGCAAGTCGGTGGGGGCGAGGAGCGAGCGTGAGCGAGCCTATATTGCTGCCGTGAGCGAGCTGTACGAGGACTTCGAGAACAGGACGCAAACGGCTCGAATGATCGCCTACCGGGATGCGATGACGAAGCTTGCAGCCACCTATCCCGGCGATCGAGAGGCGCAGATCTTCTATGCCTTGGCGCTGGCGCAAACCGAAGATCCCACGGACAAAACCTACGCGGGCCGGCTGAAGGCGGGGGCGATTCTCGATGGGTTGTTCGAGCAAGAACCGAGTCATCCGGGATTGGCTCACTACATTATTCACACCTATGACGTTCCGGCGCTCGCGCCGCAGGCGCTCAAGGCGGCCCGGCGGTATGCACAAATCGCGCCGGATGCACCGCATGCCTTGCACATGCCGTCGCATACCTTTACGCGCTTAGGCTTTTGGCAGGACTCCATTGACAGCAACATCGCGGCTGCCGATTCGGCGCGCCGCGCCGCGCAGACCGGCGAAGAACTGCACGCCAGCGACTATGAAGTGTATGCGTACCTGCAAACGGCTCAGGATGCGGCCGCTGAGAAGATCACAGAATCGCTGCCCGAGATTGCTGCGCGCTTCGATCCCAAGGCCGTCGTGGGCGGGGCGGGCGGCCCCGCGGCGGCGTACTTCGCGTTGGCGGCCATCCCCGCAAGGTATGCGCTCGAGCGCCAGGATTGGAAACGGGCTGAGCAGCTGCAGCCCCAGCAAACGCCGTTTCCATTCGCGGATGCCATGACATGGTTCGCGCGCGGAATGGGCGCCGCGAGGCTGGGCCACACGACGAGCGCGAAGGACGCAGTGACGGGACTGCAGCAGATCCAGGACCATTTGCAGAAGGCCGGTGAGGCGTACTGGGCCAAACAGGTCGAGATCCAGAAAGTGGAAGTGGCGGCCTGGGCGGCGTTTGCTGCCGGGAAAAGCTCAGCGGCGCTCGCTCAAATGCAATCAGCAGTCACACTGGAAGAGGCGACCGAAAAGAACGCCATAACCCCCGGACCGTTGGCGCCGGCACGCGAGCTGCTGGCCGACATGCTGTTGCAAATGAAAAAGCCGCAAGCCGCGTTGCTGCAGTTTCAAGCCACCTTGAGAAAAGAGCCGCGGCGCTTTCTGTCGGTGTACGGCGCGGCGCATGCTGCAGACTTGAGCGGACGACGCAATTTGAGCCGTCAATATTTTAATGAACTCGCGGAGATCTGTGTCAGCGCTGACAAGCCGGGCAGGCCCGAGCTTCAAGAGGCGCGGCGTGTGAGCGCTACTGCAGCGGTAAGCAGGCAGTGAACTTCGTGCCGTCCTCAGGGGAGGAGCTGACTGACAACTTGCCGCCGTGAGCGCGCACGATTTGCGAACAGATATGCAAGCCTAGGCCGAGTCCTTCGCGCGCGGCCGACGTTGAATTGCGCCAAAACGGCTCGAAGATTTTCGAGGTGTTCTCGGGGGAGATCGCCTCGCCTTGGTTCCAGACCTCAAACACGAAGTTTTTATCGTCGGTATGCGCATCGACGCGCACCGGCTGATCCGCGGCGCCATGCGTGAGCGCATTGGCAATCAGGTTGGACGCGACCTGCTGAACCCGGCCCAAGTCGCAGCGCACACTGCGCGTCACACGGATGTTGGCCAGAATTTGCCGAGACGGATGTCCGTCCTGCAGCTCCTTGACGACCTGTTCCAAGCCTGCGGTAACACCCACGGCATCGTCCACGGTGATGCCGATGCCGCTGCCGAGCTTGCTGCGGGCAAAGTCCAACACATCGTCGATCAAGCGCGACATGCGTTTGACGTTGTTTTTGATTCGTCCCGCCAGTTGCGCCACCATCGCGGCATCGTTGGGCTTTCGCAGCAGCATTTCGCTCGACGCCGATACGGCCTGCAGGGGATTACGCAGGTCATGGCCGAGAATGGCAATGAACTGCTCGCGAAGCTCGCTGTTCGCCCGCTCGTGGGTCAGCGTTGCCAGGTCACGTTCGCGAATTTCCTGGTTGTTGAGCGCCAATGCAATCAGCGAGGCAAACCGTCTGAAAATGCTCAGTACCTTAGGGTTATTGACTTGAGCGGGATCAGGGTCAATGGCGCACAAATTGCCGAAGTATCTGCCGCTCTTCAAAACGATGGGCACCGACACGTAGCTCTTGATGTTGTAGATCGTGGGCGTGTGGTGGTTACCGTACGTCGGGTCGCTGCCGGCATCGTCGATGGCGATGGCGTCGTTGAGATGTTTTGACTCCAGGCACAAGGTGCTTTGCACTGGAAGTTGTCCGCCGACGGGCAGCCCGAAGCTGATCGAGTCCTTGATGGCGCAGGCGGTCCAAGTGTTCTCTGTCACCCGGGCGACCGCGGCGAAGCGCATCCCGGTCAACTCGCACAGCACATCGAGAATGGTCGGTATCGCCTCGATTCGCTCGATCGCGGAAATGTCGCGGGCGATCTCATCGGGGCTATCGTCGCGGGAAAATCCAACCGGTGGAGCAACGTCTAGCAAGTAAGGGTCCTTGGGTGGAAGGTCGGGGCGGAGCATCCGTGCTCTACGCTGGGCGCGTAATGTACTACGTGGGCACCGAAACCTAAATGCTCACCTAAATCATTGAATTAAAAAGGTTATGTAAATCTCAAACGACGTCGGACGAAGGGTCGTTCGCAACGACGATTTGCGTGTGCATCGCACAGCGTCTATCGTTGTTCCCGTCGTTTCCTGTCTAACAGGTGCGACGTAATGTAAACGATAGAATTGACGATAAGTCGTAACAAGCGCGTTAATTTTTGAACCTATATGATAGGTTGAAGGCAGTGATGCGAAGTACGACGACCCCTCAGTTGTCTGCGGCCCCCGTCTTGGTGCTCGTCCACGGCGCGACGCTAAACAGTCGCATGTGGGACCCGGTGAGGCGTCACCTGGGGCCCGCCTTTCGCGTGGTGACCCTTGATCTTCCTGGCCACGGCAGGCGCATTGGCGAGCCTTACAGCATGGAAGGTGCCGTACGAGCGGTCGCCGCCGCGGTTCAATCGGTCGCGCCGGCGCCGGTCATTCTGGTGGGCGACTCGCTTGGGGCGTATGCATCCATGGCGGCGGCCGCCTCGCTGCCGCAAGAAAGGCTCAAAGGATTGGTCTTGGCAGGCGCCACCTTCGGCTTCAGCGGCAGGAACGTGTTCTCGTATGTCTTCAAGGGTTGGTTATTCAAAGCGCTCGCCTCGCTGTTTGGTGAGCAACAGGTCATCGAAAAGCTCATGCCCAAGGCCTTTGGACCCGATGGTTATAATTTATTGCCGGGTGACGCCCGCGCCATCATCGATGCGCGAATGAGTGTAGTGGCCTTTGGGCAGGCCGTGAGGGCCATGCGGCACGTCGATCATCGCGCCAAACTTGCGGCGATCAAGCAACCCGTGTTGATTATGAATGGCGATCTCGACACGGTTAACGTCTCCGAGGAAGCGAGTTTCTTGGCCGTCGCCCAAAATGCCAGCAGCCAGCGGTTTACCGGCTACGAGCATGGCATCAGCTTGTGGCATCCGCAGGAGTTCGCGCGCTGCGTGAATCAATTTGCCGACAAGGTGTTCGAGTTGACGGTGCAATAACGCTGCGTCGAAAAGCCCTACAATTGAGACAAGGGGGTGGGCATGTCTCAAAAAATCAATCTACGCGGATCCGCGGCTGCGGTGACTGGCGCCGCCAGCGGCATCGGCCGCGCACTGGCCTTGGAGTTGGCGGCGCGCGGCTGCGAGTTGGCGCTGGCGGATGTGGATGAGCCGGGTTTGCAGGCGGTGGCGAAAGAAATCGGCGCTGCGCATGCAACTCGCGTCACCATTGCGCGTGTCGACGTGGGCGATGCCAGGCAGATCGAGGAGTTCGCGCGTAACGCGATCGCGAGTTTTCCTAACTTGAATATCCTGATCAATAACGCCGGGGTCGCATTGCGCGGCGATTTCGATGAGTACGATCAGCAGCAGATGGAATGGCTGATGGGGATTAATTTCTGGGGCGTGGTGCGCGGCACGCGGGCGTTTCTGCCGCAGTTGCAGCGTCAGCCGGTGGCCCACATCGTCAATCTGTCGAGCATTTTCGGTATCGTCGCCCCGGCGGGTCAGTCGGCTTACTGCGCGGCCAAGTTTGCGGTGCGCGGCTTCTCCGAATCCTTGCGCCATGAACTGGCCGCGTCCGACAGCCCGGTGCGCCTCACGGTGGTGCATCCCGGCGGGATTGCCACCAACATCGCCCGGCGCGCACCTGCGGGCACGGGCTTGCGCAATCCCATGAGCGCCGAAGAAGTCGGACAGCAGTTCGCAAAAGTTGCCAGGACCACTCCGCAGGTGGCGGCGGTGCGCATCATTCGGGGCATTGAGCGCAACGAGCCACGCGTGCTGATCGGCGCGGATGCCAAATTCATGGAAGTCCTGCAGCGCTTGAGGCCGGTGACGTATTGGTCATTGCTGATGAGCGCCTTCAAGCAACTGGGCGAGGATAAGGCCAAAGCCTAGATCTTTGGCTCAAGGATTCACCGCAGGTTCAGTTCGGCCAGCAGCTCTTTGGCGCCGTAAACCTTCGCCAGTGCCTCGCGAATGATGGCCGGGTGTACTGCGATGGCGCGATTATTGGTGGCATCGAACCAGTAGCGGCCGGCAACCGAATGAATGTTGCCATCGAATATCAGGCCCACGATGCTCCCGCCGGCGTCGATGAGCGGGCTGCCCGAATTGCCGCCAACGATGTCATTGCTGGTGGAAATGCAAAAGGGCGTGCGCAGGTCGAGCGCACTCTTGGCCTTCATCCAACTATCGGGAATCCGAAAGGGCGAATCACCGGTGGCGCGCTCGAAGGCGCGGTCCAGATGGGTAAAGGGTTCCATGGCGGCGCCGTCTTCCATCCAGCCCTGCACGGTGCCGTAATTGAGGCGCAAGGTGAATGTGGCATCGGGATAGGTGTGCGTACCGTAGGTTTTGAAGCGCGCCATGGCAATGCGCTCGGCCGCAGTAGCAATGGGTGCTTCGACTTCATCCTCGTATTGCTTGCGGATAGCCCGAGCATCGGCGTCAATCGAGCGAGCCAGTTCGATCATCGGATCGCGCGATGCGTCCACCGCGGCCTTACCGCCCGTCCAAAGGCGCCGGCGCACCGCGACGTCGTCAAGTTGAGTCTCGGCAATCAGGCGCGTGGCTAAAGCGTCGGGTGATTCCTTCGACAGCAATCGCCTGACCACCGGGTGATCGGGACCGAGCCATTCACGCATCCGTTCCAACGAGAAAGACAGCGTCAGCTGCTCGAATTGCGCATACACCGGTACTCGAGCGAGCAGGTCGCGCTCGATGCCGGGTAATGCCGAATCGGTGAACTCGCGCAGGCGGTCCTGATTGGCTTTCAAGCGTTCGTCGGCGCCGCGAAGCAACTGCCGCGCGTCCCGAAACAGCACCGACCCGAAGCCCGCGCCATTCTCGATGAACAGTTCCGGGAGGTACAGGGTGCGCTCGCGCTTCAGCGCCGCCTCGATGTCGTGCCAAGGATCGCTGCCGGGAAGTTGCGCCGCTTCCCGCAACCGCTGCTCCTCAAGCGCTTTCTGCTCGAGCTGGGTGTCGTCATTCAATGCGTCGAGTTCTTTGCGGCGGATTTTAAGGCCATTCTGCAGGCTATTGAGCGCTGCACGAATGATGCGATTGTCCGCGGGGCTGTTCTTGCCGAACTGGATGTAACGGCCGCGCAATTCGGCTGTGCGCAGCAAATTGACCGGCAGACTGATGTCGCGATCGAAGCCTAGCTGGGCGCGCGTTTGTAAGCGTGCCGTGGAACCCGGGTCGCCGGCGACGAATACTAATTGCCCCGCCGCAGGACCCGCGGCGTTGATATGCAAAAAATTCGGCGTCTTAGCGGGTTTGTCATTCTCATAAGCCCGCAACATGGCGAAGTCGAGCGACCAGCGGGGGTATTGAAAATTATCCGGATCGCCACCGAAGGATGCAATGTCCGCCTCGGGGGCCATCACCAGACGCACGTCGGTGTAGCGCTTGTACTTGTACAAGAAATACTCGCCGCCCTGGTACAGTTTGACGGCTTGGCACACGAGCTTACCGGTCTTGGCCTTCATGCTTGCTTGCTCACAATGCTGTTCCAAGGTGGTCAGCAGCCGCTTGCGCGCCTCGTTGGCGGCGGCATCGCTCAAGCCCGCGCCGGCTTTGAGCACGACGCTGGTAATGTTTTCGGTGTCCATCAGCACGTCGGCCCGCTGGTTCGGACAGTTCAGTTCGCCGCGGCGCGTGGCAGCCAAGAAGCCCGGCTCCAACAGGCTGCTGTCCTTGTTCGAGATCTCCGTCAGGCATTGGGTGATGCAATGATGATTGGTGAGGATCAGTCCTTCGGCCGATACGAATGAGGCCGAACAGTTGGTCAATCTCGCCGTCGACAGGCGCACGTGATCCAGCCACGCCTGATTGATGTCCACGCCGTAGGCTTGCTTCACTGCGGCAACCGGAAAATTATCGAAGGTCCACATGCCTTCATCGGCCAGCGCCGAGCCGCCGATCACGCTTGCCATGAGAAGCAGAAGTGCGCGCATGAAAATTCTCTTTGTTATCGTCGAATGAAGCCAGCCAGCCATTCTACGATTTTGCGCTACAATCCATCATCCCTGCGATCAAGGTTTTTCCCATTTCTTTGACCATCCCCAAACGCCGCGCGTTCGCTTCGTTCAGTAATCGCGATTTTCGATTCTTCTTCTTCGGCGCCAGCGCTGCGATGATGGCTGACAACATCGAACACGTGATCACCTACTGGGTGATCTTCCAGAAATTCCACTCGCCGGCCTTGTTGGCATTCGCCGTGGTGTCGCACTGGGTGCCTTACTTGCTGCTGGCTCCCTATACGGGCGCACTGGCGGACCGCTTCGATGTGAGACGCCTGATTCAAATCAGCATGTTGATGTTCATGGGCGTGTCGATCTGCTGGGGCATCATGTTTGCCACCGATTCGACCGAGCAGTGGAAAGCCATGGTGTTGCTGGTGATCCATGGTTTGGCGGGCGTCATTTGGTCGCCGGCCTCGCAAGTGCTGATTCATAAGATTGTCGGCGTGGAACAGTTGCCGAGCGCCGTGCGCCTCACGGCCACGGGCCGCTATCTCGCATTTCTATTGGGTCCCATGATTGGCGGCAGTCTGTTGCTGCCCTTGCTGGGCCCGACTTGGGGTATTTTTCTGAATGCCTTGATCTATCTGCCCATGTTCGTCTGGCTGATCAAGGCGCCCTATGGCCCGGGGGCCGCATCCGCCAATGCGCCGCAGCGCCTGCGAGGTTTCGCGGACATTTGGGCGACGGTCCAGGTGGTGGCGAAAAATCCCGTGCTGTCGTCCATGACGGTGATGATTGGGGCGTCGGCATTCTTCATCGGGAATGCGTATCAGGCGCAGATGCCAGGCTTTGCCGCCGACTTAGGGCATGGCCATGCCGACTTTGCCTACGGCGCTTTGCTGGCCGCGGATGCGGCCGGGGGCCTTGCCGCGGGAATCATCTTGGAGAGCCGCGGACTGCTACCCCCAAGCGTGCGCGGCGCATTCGTATTGGCGATGATCTGGTGCTGTGCGCTGGCTGGGTTTTCCCAGGCGAGTGTTTATGCGCTCGCCATCCCGTTGTTGTTCATCGCCGGGTTCGTGGAGTTGGGATTCAACTCCATGGCGCAATCGTTGGTGCAACTGAATGCACCCGCCGCCATTCGCGGCCGCGTGATCGGCGTGTTCGCGATGGCATCGAGCGGGCTGCGCACCTTCAGCGGCTTGAGTGTCGGTCTGTTGGGCGCCAGCATCGGAGTCCACGCCTCGTTGGGCCTGAGTGCCGCGGCCTTGCTGACGATCTACCTGGTGATCTTCGCGGTACGCTATTTCGCATGAGTGGTACTGACTCAGGCTTCATGCAAATCGCGTTGTCGCTGGCACGACGCGCCCGCGAGGCGGGCGAGGTGCCGGTGGGCGCGGT
>CAZZWE010000042.1:5552-29641 GCA_964657675.1 uncultured Steroidobacteraceae bacterium | reverse complement strand
CGTGCTGAGCACGCCACTGCTGGCCCACGCCGGCGAGGGGTCGCAGGACAACACCTGCGAGATTCCAGCCAGCATCGTGACCAAACTGCAAGCCCAGCTCAGCATTGTGGTTAATTTGTCCGATGGCAACGGAGGGATTTTTAAGCCCAATCGCATGTGGTCGGCCATCGTCGATCGCAAGGGCCATTTGTGCTCGGTGATCAACAGCGAAAACGATCCTTGGCCGGGCAGCCGCGCCATCGCCATCGCTAAGGCGAGCACTGCGAATGACTTCAGCAACAGCGGGCTGGCATTGTCGACCGCGAATTTGTATGGCCCGACGCAGCCCGGCGGTTCTCTCTATGGTCTTAATAACTCCAACCCGTTCCGCCCTGCCTTCGATGCGCAGCAAACTGGCATCGACGCGGTACCCGGCGGCATCATCACCTTTGGTGGCGGTGTGGCGCTGTATCAGGGCGGGCAGGTCATCGGCGGCTTAGGCGTCAGTGGCGATTCTTCATGCGCTGATCATGCAATCGCGTTTCGCATGCGGCATTTGGCTGGGTTGAATATTGTTCCGAGCGGCGTCGCGCCCGATAACACGGACAACATCATCTATGCTCCGAGCGGCACCGCCCCCACGGGCTTTCAGCAACCGCATTGTTTTCCCTCGGATCTGACACCAGCTCAGGTTCACACCATCCCGAAGCACTAACCGGTCGCCTTCGCCGTCGATACGGCGGCGAAGGCGTTCTTTAATCGGCCGCTTGCAACGAATTGCCGCGCAGGCTCGCGTATGACACTCGGCGCCCACGGCATGAGCATTCTGACCGAGGACCTCGGACTGAGTGCTGAAGAAGCGCAAGCCATCTTGGAAAAACAGGGCCAGGAAAAAGTCGGGGACCGCTAACACGCTGACGGATGGGTTTGTGAGCAGGCAGCGTCTTGGCGCATAGTATGGCGCTGCCAGCAGTCCGCACGGTATCCCATGAAAACCTGTCAACGCTTCCTCCTGCTTTCGTTACTTGCGCTCGCTGCATTTCAGGCCAGTGCGAACTCTGCGAAGCCCCCGGCTCTGTCACCGGCCCGGCAAGCCATCGCCGACGCGCAGCGTGTTACTCCCGGCGGCATCGAGGAACTCAAGACGGTCGAGATCAACGGAATCAAACAGTGGATCAGCATTCGCGGTAACGATCCGCGCAACCCGATTCTGTTATTCCTGCACGGGGGTCCCGGTTCACCCATGATGGCCGAGAGTTGGGCCTTCCAGCGACCTTGGGAGGACTTCTTCACCGTGGTGCAATGGGACCAGCGCGGCGCCGGCAAGACGTTTAGCGAATCGGGACGCAAGGTCGACAACTCCATGACCGTGGATCAGATGCAGGCCGATGCGGAAGCGGTCATCGCTTATCTGCGTCACACCTACGGCAAGGAAAAAATCTTCATCCTAGGACATTCGTGGGGCAGCGTTCTCGGCGTCAAAGTCGCACAGCATCATCCGGAATGGCTGTATGCCTATATCGCGGTGGGTCAAGCCGTCGGTATGCGCCAAAATGAATCGGTGGGTTATCAACAGACCCTCCAGAAAGCGCGGCAGCTCAATAACGCGCAAGCCATTCGGGAGCTCGAAGCCATTGCGCCCTATCCCAACGAAAATGGCCCCACGCCCATCTCCAAGCTGGTGACCGAACGCAAGTGGGATGTTGCGCTCGGCGGCATGCTCTACGGACATCAAACTGACAATGAGTCGCAGCGCTGGTCCATGAGCCCTGACTACAGCGACGCCGATGTGAAATCAGCCGAACTCGGCGAAGCCAGTTCCGTGGGCGTGCTGTGGTCACAACTCGCGACCGTTGATTTTGCGAACGTATCGCGGTTCGAATGCCCCGTTTTTATGTTTGCCGGCGCGGAAGATCGCACGACGCCACAGACGCTCGCCAAAGAGTTCTTCGATCGCATTCAAGCGCCGCAAAAGAAATATTACAAAGTCGACGGCGCTGCGCATTACGTGTTCAGTGAGAGGCCGGGCCTATTTCTGCTGGATCTCGTGCGCGATGTGCGCCCGCTCGCCGAGTCTCATCAGTAGGACCGAATGCTGCGTAGCGCGATATAATCCGGGGCTTGATGGCCGTGGAGCGCGCTAAATGTTCGTCCGAAACCGTTGGTACATAGCCGCTTGGGATCACGAGATCGATCGCAAGCCCATGGCGCGTACTCTGTGCGGCGAGCCAGTCATGCTATACCGCAAGCTGGATCGATCGGTGGTGGCGATGCAGGATGCCTGCCCTCACCGGATGCTTCCATTGTCGATGGGGATTAAGGAAGGCGACCGGATTCGCTGCCGCTATCATGGCCTGCTCCTCGATAGCGACGGCCAGGCGATTGAGATGCCGGTCAAGACCGACAAGCCCCACAAGTCCGTGTGTGCACGACTCTATCCCGCGATAGAACGCCATCGCTTCATTTGGGTCTGGATTGGAGAGGCGGAGCTCGCGGATCCCGCGCTGGTACCAAACTTTTGGCCCTGCTCCGACCCGGCTTGGACCTTCGATGGCGGGTATTACCGTATCCAGTGCGACTATCGTTTGGTGATCGACAATTTAATGGACCTGACACACGAAACCTACGTTCATCAAAATTCGATAGGCCAGAAAGAGATTCTCGAGACGCCCATCTCAACCCATGCGGAAGGTGATTCGGTGACCGTCACGCGCTGGATGGCCAACATCGACGCGCCGCCCTTTTGGCGCGACGCGTTGAAGAAGCCCGGACCCGTGGATCGCTGGCAAATCTGCCACTTCCTGCCGCCCTCCTCCATCATCATCGACGTGGGCGTCGCACCGGTGGAAAGCAGAGCCACAGTCGAAACGCATGATCAAGGGGTCCGCGGATTTGTGATCGATGGCCTCACGCCCGAATCGCCGACGACTTGCCATTACTTTTGGGGAATGGCCCGAAATTTTGATATTCGCGATGCGGGCTTTACCGAACGATTTCGCCGTCAACAGGGCGGCGTCTTCCAAGAAGACGTGGAGATTTTAGAAGCCCAGCAGCGCTCGATCACCGCCAATCCGCAGATGCGATTGAAGTCTTTCAGCATGGATGCCGGTGGTGTGAAGTGCCGTCAAATTATCGACCGCTTACTGGCCGCTCAGGGCAACGCGCCGAGCTAAGCAGTG
Source organism: uncultured Steroidobacteraceae bacterium (assembly GCA_964657675.1). Classification (GTDB taxonomy): domain Bacteria; phylum Pseudomonadota; class Gammaproteobacteria; order Steroidobacterales; family Steroidobacteraceae; genus Bog-1198. The sequence continues at coordinate 26,483 of CAZZWE010000042.1, read as the reverse complement.
ATGTTGACACTGTTCCCGGCTTGCTTCGAAGCCGAATCGTGGGGCAAGGTATTTTGAAGGAAGGCCTCAAGCGTTCCGCTGACTGAGCTTGCGGTCTCGATTCCCGACCCTTGTAGTAGAACGGCGAACGATGTCAATAAAGCCTGGTGATCAGGCGCTGCAGCGGGATCCGCCAGCTGCGCTAGCAGTGACTTGACCGGCGAACTCGCGTTGTCGCCACCGTCGCCGGCGACACTTCCGCTCGAGGCGAACGTGCCACTGACTTGTAGTGCCTGCTGTAACGAATTCAAGAAATTTTGAGTCAACACGGGACTGACGTAGCCTACTTGCGTCAGCGTCACGCCGCTCGCCGAGGTCTCAGACACGATGTCCGCGTTCTTGCCTGTGCCGATTGTCGTGATCGACCCGCCATCCACGGTTTGGGTCGTGACTTCCCCGTCCGTCGAGCCCGGCTTGATTCCTTCATTGCGAAGTTGCGTTGCTAGAAAGGAGAGCAACTCCGTCCCGAGTGCCGGGGCTCCGATCGAACTGACTGACATGGCCCTTCTCCCAATCGATCACCACAGCACATGGCGGCAATGATTAGCCGGTGCTGACGCGGCAAGCGGCATCGCGATGCCGCTTGTCGCGAAAATAGCTTGCTATGCTCGCCCCTAACGTGAGAAGCAGCTTTCGTGCCAACGGTGTTGCTTTCGCACAACCTTTATATGTGAAACGCTGCACATTGCGGCAGACGCCCGGTTGCCGCGCGCCGGCTTGCCCCAGACAATGACTCCATCACCACTATCTTGGATATCCGATGAAGACTCTCGCCGCACTATTCGCATTTTTGGCATTGCCTTTCTGCGTAAGCCCCGCCCTCGCGGCTGCGCCCGATGGTCCGGCCAGTTCGGTCGAGGTCTACGCCGGCGGCGCCTTCATGCGCCAGTACTATGATGACTGTGGCTACTATCAAGGCTGCGGCGGTGGATACTACGACCGCTCTGACACGTATTCGGGCCCTGAGTTCGGAGCGGATGCGCGGTTCGTCTTCACATCGGGTTTACTGATCGACCTCAGCGCCGAACACGCGCGTGTCAGCGACTACGGCGATGCCTTCCTCGAACAGCAATTCACCGCAGGATTGGGCTATGAGGGCCGAATCGGTCGACGCTCCAGCTGGTACGTTGCGGGCTTCTATCAATACTATCGACTCGGCGAAAACGTCGACGGCTGCGACTACAGTTGCAACGGCTGGTACAAGGCTAACGGCGGCGGTGCGAAAGGCGGTGCCACCTGGTATTTCTCCGATCGTTTCTTCGGCTCGCTGAATCTTCGCGTCTCTTACCTGTCAGGAAAGGACAGCGACATCGATCTGGTGCAAGCCAAGGTCGATGGTTCAGTCGGCTACATGATCACGAATAACTTCAGCGTCTCCATCGGCGCCGCGTCGCAGGCCATTCAACAAACCAACGACCGATACGACAACTACAACAACGGTTACTACTACGATCGATCGAACGACACGCTGAGCCATACGTCTGTGTTTGTGAAATTAGCGGTGCACTTCTAGCAACACTCACACATCCGCTCGGGATTGTTGATGAATTTCCGCGCGATCGGGAAGTGATCGGTGTGCGCATCGGCGTGGATTAAATGCCTAAGTCAGCAGCACGAGCCCGTGGTGCGTACGCCAAGACCTGATGACGCCTCCAGCGATCTCAGCGAGCATCCTCTGCAGGCCTTTCTCAAAGCGCGGGACCTGTCGGCGTGCGGCTCAGGGATCAACAGAAGGAAAAGCGTAACAGCCAAATGCTCGTAACGCTCCTCACCCGGTACACAATCGACCGCAGCGAGTCTGATATGGTGACGCGACCTTCAAAGCGGAAAACAACTATGACTGCGCTCGCACTCAAGCTCTTTCGAATTTTATGGGTACAGACTCTCGTGACACTGCTGCTTGCCATACCAACGGCACAGGCGGCACCGGCGGCGTTGCCGCCTACGCCCGCCACCTACGGCGTAAAGCTGGAAAAAACCTTCATTCCCATGCGCGATGGTATTCGCCTTGCCGTCACCTTGTACCTTCCCACGCAGGCCAAGGCCGAGGAGCGCTTCCCAGCGCTGCTTGAATATCTTCCGTACCGCAAGGATGACGATGAGGCGGTGCGTGATTACGGCACCCACACTTACTTTGCCAAACGCGGCTTCGTGGGTGCCCGCGTCGATGTCCGCGGTTTTGGCAACAGCTCGGGCACGCCACCGGAGCGCGAGTACTCACAGCAAGAGCAGCGCGACGGCGAGGACATCATCGCCTGGCTTGCCAGCCGACCCTGGTCGAACGGCAATGTCGGCATGCTCGGCATCTCGTGGGGCGGCTTTAATTCCATTCAAATGGCCTTGCGAAAGCCTCCTGCCCTTAAGGCGATTCTCGCCATCGCCGCCACCGATGAACTGTTCAAGGAAGACGTTCATTACATGGACGGCATATTTCACGTGGACGAATTCGAACTCACGATGGATTTGGATCAGGGACGTACGGGCGCGCCGAATTTCAGTTTGGCTGAAACAGCCATTGCTGCGCGCATGAACTCACCGCCCTGGTCGCTTACCTACATGCGCCAGCAACGCGACGGGCCGTTCTGGCGCGAACCCGTGAAGCCCATCGAGAGTTTGGCCGTGCCCGCCTTTTTGATCGGCGGCTTCCAGGATGGTTATCGCGACAGCATCCCCCGCATGCTCGAAAAGGTACAGGCGCCGCTCAAGGCGTGGATCGGGCCGTGGAACCATGGGTTTCCCAATGACAGCGACTATGGGCCGATGTATGAGTGGCGCGACCAAGCGGTGCGCTGGTTTGATTATTGGCTGAAAGGACGTGACACCGGCGTACTGAGTGATCCTAAGGTCATCGTCTATCAGCAGCACTGGCACCCGCCCGGATCCCAACCCCAGGAGGTGCCGGGTGAATGGCGCGCCGAACAATCATGGCCTCCCGCCGGCACCACCCCGACACCGGTGTTTCTGGCGCCGGATCGGTCGCTCGCGTGGCAAGCCCCCGCAGCAGGCCTCGACCATCTGCGCAATGTGCCCTCCGTGGGTGTTGAGACGGGCTTCTGGTGGGGAGAACTGTTGACCGATCAACGTCCGGTTGACGCGTTTAGCCTCACCTATGACTCCGCGATCCTCGCCGAGGATTTCGCCATCCTTGGCATTCCACAAGTCAAAATCCAGGTCAGTGCGGATGCACCGCTCGCCGACTGGTTCGTGCGAGTGTCGGATGTGGCGCCGGACGGCAGCGTCACCCTGGTGGCCGGGGCCGGCATCAACGGTGCGCAGCGCGACTCCATGGCAGAGCCGAAGGATCTGGTGCCGGGCACCGAATATCCGCTGACATTCAACTTGCACCTCGCCTCATGGGTTTTTCCGCAAGGCCATCGCATCCGCGTCGCGGTCTCGAACGCCTTGTGGCCGATGAATTGGCCCACACCCTACCCCGTCACGACCGCGCTTAGACTCGGCGGCGAAGCGCCCTCGCAGGTCATCTTGCCGCGCGTGCCGATCCATGGGCCGGCGGCGCCGGCCTTTGCCGCAGTAGAACCCACTGAAGCGCCTGCTGACATCAAGTACCTCGGCGCCGGCGGCGCTTGGCCGGGCAGCTGGACGGTGTTGCGCGATGAAGTCAAACAAAAAAGCATCGTGACTTGGAAGGGCACGGTCGCCATTGCCTACCCCTGGGGACGATTTGATCACGCCGAGCAGCTGGTCTACGAGATCGACGATGCGCACCCGGAACTGGCCAGCGTGCAGGGTGACTCGCAGTACATTCAAGCCGCCGCCCACCACGTCCTGACCTGGCGCGGACGATTGAAGGTGACCAGCGATGCCCGTACGTTTTTCTATAGCTATACGAGAACCCTACTGAAGGACGGCAAGGTCATACGCACCCGAAGCTGGAAAGAGCCGATACCTCGCGATCATCAATAGATTCTCAAGAACGCGCATCGACGACGGCCGAGTCGAGGCCCCGATCGGCGAGCTCGGCCAGGCGCCGGTCCTCGTCACGGTTGAACGAGCGACAGGCCAGGACATAAACCAGCGCCGAGACCGGCAAGCCCACCAACATGGCAATGTCGGCGCCGCCGAGTGCGACCGCGACGGGGCCCTTGTATAGGCCGGTACTGAAAAAAGGCACCATGGCCACGAAGCCAACCCCGTAGGCCGTCAGCCCCCGCCAACTCCATCGACCATACATGCCGTGCGGATTGAAGATCTCGCGCACCGAATAATGTCCTTGGCGTACCCAGTAGAAATCGACCAGGTTTATCGCCGTCCAAGGCGTAAACAAATACAGCAGAATAGCCAGGAATTCTCCGAATTCTGTCACAGCATTCTTCGAGGCCGCGAGCGCCAAGGCCATTGCAATGACTGCGGCGATCAGCAGCGTGAGCAGGCGGCTCGTCAGGGTCGGGCGTGCCGGCTTCACTGAGTCCATCACACTGAGCAGGGTCAACGACGCGCCGTAGAAATTCAGCGAGGTGGTGGTCACCAGTCCGAGCAGCGCACTGAGCAATAAGGGTTTGCCGAATCCCGGCAGGACGCCGTCGGCTACCGTGCGCGCCGCCTCGGCGATTTCCAAGGTCGGAAACTTCGCCGCCACCACGGTGCCGACCAACATCATCCAGGCGCCGCCGATCAAAGCACCCAAATAAGTCCACCAGAAGGACTCACTCACCTTGACCTGTTTAGGCAGGTAGCGCGAATAGTCGGACACGTACATCGACCACGACAGTTGATACGCGGCCGCGGCGAAGAACTGCGCCAAAAAAGCCACGGATTGAAAATCATCGCGCGACAGCGATAAGGGCGGGGGCGCCTTGATCATCACCGCGACCGAAAACACCAGCAGGGCTGCGATCAGCAAATAGGCCACCCAGCGCTGTACCCAGTGGATCAAATCATAGCCAATCACCGCCAAGACCAGCGACAACAGCGTGAAGATCGCCATCGTGGGCTTGGGTTCGAACGCGTACAGGCTACGCATGGTCTGGGCCGCGAGAATCTGGTTAAACGCATTGAAGCCGATATACGCGATCAATGCGACGCCCCACACCAATATCGCACCGAGATAGCCGAACTGCGGCCGCGATTGAATCATCTGCGGAAGCCCAAGCTGCGGACCTTGGGTTGAATGAAACGCCATGAAGATGGTGCCGAAGGCGCAGCCCAGCACCACGGCCAGTGCCATCCAGGCAAAGCTGCCGCCCAAGGCGATGCCAACCGCGCCGGTCGCCAGCGTGGCGAGATTGGCATCCCCGGAAAACCACACCGGCCACAGATGCCAGACCTTTCCGTGGCGCTCGCTAAGCGGGACATAATCGATGGAACGTCGTTCGATGAAGCGGCGCGAAGAGGTTCTCGATTTCAGCGACATAGAATCTCCGCCCAGTTGCCCCGCTCTCATTTAAATATTATCATCAATATAATAAAACCACTAAATGTCAATCTTCGCGAAGGAGAGCTCTCTTGAATCAAGACGTCATTATTTCCTGTGCCGTGACGGGCGACGACACCAAGGTCAAGAAGAGCCCGCATTGCGCGATCACGCCCGAGGAAATTGCGGCCACCGCTATCGCCGCCGCCCAGGCCGGCGCCGCCATCGTGCATATCCATGTACGAGAACCCGAGACCGGCGAATTCAGCATGGAGACGCGGCATTATCGTGAAGTCGTCAAGCGCATCCGTGAGAGCAAGGTCGACGTCATCGTCAATCTCACCTGCGGCATGGGCGGCTATATCGTGGTATCCGATGAGGGGCTGAAGGGTACGCCGGGACCGGGCAGCGACTTTGTCAGCCAAGAAGACCGCATGCGCCATGTCATCGATCTGTGTCAGGAGGGCTTGTACCGCCCCGACATCGCCACCTTGGATTGCGGCAGCTTGAATTTCGGCGACAGCAATCGCGCCTACGTATCGACCCCGAATTATCTGCGCAAGGGCGCCGCGATCTGCAAGGATCTTGGCGTCAAGCCGGAACTGGAAGTGTTCGATACCGGCAATCTGTCGTTCGTGAAACAGATGATCAAAGAAGGCTTGATCAACTCACCCTCCATGGTGCAGCTATGCATGGGCATACCCTACGGCGTACCGGCCGACGTCGGCCACTTGCTGGCCATGGTCAATGCGCTGCCCGAGAACTGCAACTGGGGCAGCTTTGCCATCAGCCGGATGCAGATGCCCTGGGTGGCACAGGCGGTGCTGCTCGGCGGCAACGTTCGGGTGGGTCTCGAGGACAATCTCTACTTGAGCAAGGGCGTGTACGCCAGCAACGCGCAATTGGTGGAGAAGGCGCGCACCATCATCGAGGCGCTGGGAGCGCGCGTGATGACGGCGGCGCAAGCGCGCGAGCGCCTACAGCTGCATTAGGCGCCCGCATGCGACAGCTACCGCCCTACCAGGCCAAGATTCTCCCCGACTGGATCGACTATAACGGGCATCTTCGCGATGCCTACTACGGGCTGCTCGCAAGCTATGCCGTGGATGAGGTCATGGATCATTTGGGCCTGGATGCCGACTACCGGCAAACGACGCACTGCACGCTGTATTCTTTGGAAATGCACCTGCACTTCTTGCATGAAGTGAAGTCGACCGATGACCTCATCGTCACCACCTCGGTACTCGATTGCGACCGCAAGCGAATCCACGCCGGACTCAAATTTTCATGTGCCCGAGTCGCCGAACCCGTCGCGATTTCGGACATGATGCTGCTGCACGTGCGCCAAGGGGACAAGCCCGCGGCCGCGCCCTTCCCCGAGGCGGTAATCAAACACCTCGATGAGTTGAAATTGTCAGGCAGCGATGCCGATGCTTTTGGACCCCGCTCGCGCACGATTGAATTGAAGCGTCGCTAGTCCATGCAGCTCAGGGATATCCGACGTCTCTTGGCGCCGCGCAGCATCGCCCTGATCGGCGCCGGTGCATGGACGGATGCCGTCGTTGCGGGCAATCGAGCCATCGGCTACACCGGCACCGTGTGGCGGATCCACCCGAGCCGACCATCGACCCCTGAAACCACCTATTACCGTTCCGTCGCGGAGCTTCCCGCGGCGCCGGATGCCGCCTTTCTCGCCGTGCCCAGTCACGATGCGCCCGCCGTGGCGAGTGCGCTTGCAGCGCGGGATGCCGGCGGTTTCGTTTGTTTCAGTTCCGGTTTTGCCGAGACGGGCACCGACTCAGGCCGCCAACTCAACGCCCAACTGATCGATGGCGCCGGCGCCCTGCCCTTCTTGGGTCCGAACTGCTACGGCTTCGTCAATTTCTTCGACCGTATCGCCCTCATGCCCGATCAGATCGTGGGCAGCTCCTTGGCGCGCGGCGTCGCCATCCTCTGCCAGAGCGGCACGCTCGCGCTCACGCTGATGTTCAACGATCGCTCGCTGCCGATCGGCTATCTGATTACGGTGGGTAATCAGACTCGCCTCGCAGTTGAGGACTTGATCGAACTGCTCTGCGACGATCCGCGCGTGACGGCCTTTGGTCTGTATCTCGAAGGCATCAAGGATCCTGCACGCCTCGCACGCGCTGCGGAACGGGCACGCGCGGCCGGTAAACCCATCGCCGCCATCAAATCGGGGCGCACCGCCGCCGCCGTGCGCACCGCTCACAGTCACACCGGCGCGTTGGCGGGCGCCGATCAAATATTTGAGGCGTTCTGCCGACAGGTGGGCATTGCACGCTGCGACACCTTGGGCACGCTGTGCGAAACGCTCAAAGTTTTTCACAGCGGCGGTCCGCTTGCGGGAAACAACGTACTCATCATGGGTGCATCGGGCGGCGACATGGCGATGGCCGCGGATGTGTCGCGCGATCTGGCGCTCGAATTTTCTGCCATCCCGCCCAAGCCCGCCGCCGCTTTGGGCGCGATACTCACCGACCGGGTGACCATTGCCAATCCCTTCGATATCCACACGTATCTCTGGTTCGATCCGCCGGCTTTAAGAAAGGTCTTCACTGAGGTATTGCACGCGGGCTACGATCTCGCCGGATTCATGCTCGATTGCCCGCCGCATCTGCTAGCGGACACGACCTCATTCGACGCCGTCATCAACGTGTTTATCGAAGCGGCGCAAGGCGCGCCAACACGCGCCGCCCTGATTGCCTCCCTTCCGGAGACGCTTAATGTCAACGTGCGCCAGCGCTGTTTGAACGGCGGCGTCATTCCGATGCAGGGGTTACGTGAGTCGCTGGAGGCGCTTGCCTTGGCGGCCGCCACCGGGAGAGCCAGGGCGGCCGCCCGTCCGGTGGCATTTCACGTGCCGGCCGGCGGGCCATCACCGACTACGCAGAGCTATGCGTTGGGAGAATATGAGGGCAAGCACGCCTTGGCCCAGTTCGGCTTGAAGATTCCTCGCGGCTGCAAAGTGGATGCGGCCGATGCAGCCGCGGCGGCGGCGGACATCGGATTTCCGGTCGTCATGAAAGCGGCCAGCGCCGAGCTCGAGCATAAGACCGAGGCGGGCGGCGTCGTGCTCAATATCCGCAGCAGCGCAGAGGCGGTTGCGGCCGCACAGAAGTTGGTACGCCTTTCGCCTCAATTGCTGGTCGAAGAGATGCTCACTGAGGGCGTGGCCGAGATTCTCGTCGGCGTGATCCTGGATCCCCAATTCGGTCAGATCCTGGTGCTTGGCGCCGGGGGTGTCTTGACCGAGCTTCTGTCGGATAGCGTTAGTTTGATTCCACCCTGGACCCATGATTCGATTGCATCGGCACTTAAGCGGCTGGCTGCGTATAAGCTTCTGACCGGCTATCGCGGCAAGCCGTGTGCCGATATCGACGCTTTGATCGCCGCCACCTTGAGTATCGCGCGCTACGCGGCCGAGCATGTTGAAGAGCTGTTGGAACTTGATGTAAATCCCATCGTCGTGCGCAAGGCAGGACTCGGCGCTGTCGCAGTGGACACCTTGATTCGCCTGAAGAAACCGACTTGAGCGGAGGATAAAATGTCTGACGGAATTCGCATCACAACCGAGGGCGCGGTTCTCGAAGTGACCATTGACCGGCCCAAGGCCAATGCCATCGACTTGAAAGCCAGCCGCCGCTTGAACGAGGTGTTCACCTCCTTCCGCGACGATCCGGCGCTGCGCATCGCCATTATCACCGGCGCGGGAGACCGCTTCTTCTCTCCCGGATGGGACCTGAAAGCGGCGGCCGGCGGGGAGAGGTCCGACGAAGACTGGGGAGCGGGCGGCTTCGGCGGCTTGAATTACCCGCGAAACCTGAATAAACCAGTTATCGCGGCCGTGAATGGCATCGCGTGCGGTGGCGGTTTTGAAGTGGTGCTCGGCACGGACATCATCGTGATGGAGGAGCACGCCAAGTTCGCGCTGCCTGAAATCAACGTTGGGGTACTTGCCGATGCCGGCACGATCAAATTGCGACGCCGTATCCCATACCACGTCGCCATCGAGTTCCTATTGACCGGACGCTGGATGGATGCGGCCGAAGCGAAACACTGGGGCTTGGCCAATCATGTGGTGCCCAAGGGCGAGGGCCTGGCAAAAGCCCGCGAGATTGCCCAACAACTCGCAGCCGGACCGCCCTTGCTGTTTCCCGCCATCAAGCAGCTGCTGCGTCACACCGAAATGATTCCCGAACACGAGGCGTTCGAACTGCACGATTCGCTCGATGCCGTGCAGCGGGTGATTCGCTCCGACGACCTCAAGGAAGGAACTCGGGCGTTCACCGAAAAGCGCCCGCCGCGTTGGAGCGGCCAGTAGCCAAAGACTGCTAGCCGCCCAGCGGGCGCAATAAGCTGCGTGAAATAATGTGCCGCTGCACTTCGCTGGTGCCGTCCCAAATGCGTTCGATTCTGGCGTCTCGCCAGATTCGCTCCAAAGGCAGGTCCGTCATCAGGCCCATGCCGCCGTGAATCTGCAGCGCTTCATCCGCCACCATCGCGAGCATTTCGGTGGCTTTGACTTTGGCGATGGCCATGTCCATATCCGTGTCGATCTTCTGATCGCGCTTCCACGCCGCTTCGAGCACCAATAGCTCAGCAGCGCGCATTTCCACCGCCATGTCCGCGAGCTTGAAACTCACCCCTTGAAACTTGCCGATAGGTTGGCCGAATTGATTTCGATCCACAGCCCACTGTTTGGCCAACTCGAAAGCCCGTTCAGCGCGGCCGAGACAGGTCGCCGCCACCTGTAATCGCGTGGCGCCAAGCCAGGTATTGGCCACCTCAAATCCACGGTGTAACTCGCCCAGAACGGCGCTGCGCGGCACGCGGCAGTCATTGAATTCGAGAATGCTATTGGTATACCCGCGATGCGACACATTGTTATACCCCGGGCGCACTTCGAATCCCGGATGACCCATGTCGATCAGGAAGGCAGTCATCTTCTTGCGGGTGCCGTGCGCGCTGCTCTCCTCACCAGTCGCAGCAAACAAAATCACATAATCGGAATGGTCGGCATGGCTGATGAAGTGCTTGGTGCCGTTGATCAGAAACTCATCGCCAACGGCAACGGCCGTGGTTTTCATGCCGCGCAAATCCGAACCGGCACCCGGCTCCGTCATGGCCAGGCACTCGGTGCGCTCGCCGCGTACCGTGGGTAGCAAATAGCGTGCTATCTGCTCGCCCTCACAAGCCAACAGGATATTGGACGGCCGGCCGACGCAAGAGTAATGCAATGCATAGTTCGCGCGTCCCAGCTCTTTTTCATAGAGCACCCAGGTGACCGTGTCCAATCCGGCACCACCCACCTCGGTGGGCATGTTGGCCGCGTACAACCCGGCATCGATGGCCTTGGCTTTGAGCTGCCGTTGCAACTCCGGGCGCAGCTTGCCGCTCTCCTCCACTTCCTTCTCATGCGGATAAAGTTCGTTTTGCACGAACGCGCGCGTGGTCTTGATCACCAGTTGCTGCTCGTCGGTCAGAGAAAAATCCATGTCGACTCTCCTATGCAGCGCGGCTCTTGGGCTGCGCTTTGGCCCAACGCCTCAACAGTTCTAATTGCAGCCGCAGCTGCTCGACTTGTTTGCCCGCCGGCCAGTCGCGCGGGCTGGTCACCGCACCGGCCGTCAATCCGTTCATGAATGTCATCACCGAACGCAACACCTGATCGCGCACCGCTGCGGACCACACCTGCCACTCCGGCCAATGGGTTTGAAGGCAACGCGCAAACAACCGCCGATATTCGCGGTGCACCCAGATATTCAGACGCTTAAGCTTCTGGTCAGCCGATACTTGGCCCCAAAATGCCATCCAGAATGCGCACTCGGCGAAACGCTGCTCATCGAGCGCCAACGCTTCGGACAACACGTCCAGCAAGTCGGCCTCATCACCTTCCCGTTCGCGCGTCAGGCGCTGCTCAATTCGAAGCAGCATCAGACGCAGTGCCGCCAAGATTATTTCCTGCTTGGATTCATAGTAGTGCGCCAGCATTCCGGTGGTGTAGCCGGAAGCACGCGCAATTCTCACCACCGTGGCCTGCTCGAAGCCATGTTGGGCGACGACCTGGCAGGCTGCCAGAGCGATTTCGTCACGGCGCTGCCCATGATTGACGACCTTCGGCATGTCGACTAGTGAGTTAAACCGATGGAACGACCCGCTTCATGCGGCTTGGGCAACCTCGCCTGTTCTTGCAAAATGGCGTCGAGCTTTGCGCGAATGCCGGCATCGACCGGGCTTGCCTTGGCCTGCGCCGTGTCGACGTGCAAATGCATTTGTTCACCCGTGGCAATGATTGCATCGTCGCGCAGCCGGTGCAGTCTGTGAAAGACATGCAGGCGCTTGTCATCGACGCCAAGAATTTGCACGGTGACATAGAGCGCATCCCCGGCCTTCGCTTCGCCAAGATGCTTGACATGGCTCTCCACCGAGTAGTACATCCGGCCGGTGGCGCGATAGGTTTCATCAGCGCCCACCTGCCGATACAGGGCATCCATGGCGTCTCCGAATACCTGCCCATAGCGGAAATCGGACATGTGTTTGTTGTAGTCAATCCATTCCGCACGTACCACCGTGTCGAGAAGCCGCAGGGGCTCACCCCGCGCTCCCACTGCCTTCTTTTGACTGGACGCGTCCCGGTACAGACGCTCCTCCAGCGCACGCAGCGTGGCGCCGGCGCCGATATTGTATTGACGCAGTACCTGCTGGACCGCGACCAGCGAGTCATCGCGCAGGCGTTCGATTTCCCGGATCGAGCGTCCTGCCGCCTGCTCCTGCGTACCTTCCACCATCCGATCGATCAACGACTCGGTCAGTTCAGGCGCCTCGAGCTTGGTCCAGGGCCACTTCAGACAAGGCCCAAACTGCGCCAACATGTGGCGCATGCCGCTTTCACCGCCGGCCAGATGATAGATCAGGTTCGTGCCCATCGCGGCCCAGCGTAAACCGGGCCCGTAGATGATGGATTCGTCGAGTTCGCGCGTCGTGGCTATGCCGTCATTGACGAGGTGCAGGATTTCGCGCCAGAGCGCCTCTTGCAGCCGGTCGGTTAAATGGCCGGGGATCTCGCGCCGCACACGCAAGGGATGCATGCCGATGTAGGTGAAAAACGTCGCGGCCGCTTCAATGGTGGCGGAAGTAGTCTTCTCGCCGCCCACCAATTCCACCAACGGCAGCAGGTATACCGGGTTGAAGGGATGCGCCACGCAAAAGCGCTCCGGCGACACCATGTCCTTCTGCAGGTCGGTGGGCATCAATCCCGAGGTGCTGGAGGCGATGATGACGTCCGCAGCCGCGTGGCGGCTAACTTCCGCGAGCATGCGCTGCTTCAACGGCAGCTGCTCAGGAATGTTTTCTTGAATGAAGTCAGCCTGCTGCGCCATCTGCTCAAAATTGGTGGTGAAGGACAGAGTGCCTTTGCGCGGCAACGGCGCAAAGGTGAGGCGTGCAAGCGCAGGCTCTGCGTTCGCGACGGCGCCGCGAATCCACTCCTCCATTTCCGGCTTCACATCCGCGGCAATGACATCGATGCCAAAATGCAGCGCCCGCGCCGCCCAGCCTCCGCCGATCACGCCAGTGCCGAGTAAACCGAGAGTTTTGACTGAACGCATGGGAATTCCTGGACGGCCGGGTTTTGTAATGTCACGAGTATAATATAAAAACCGACAACTGAGGCGAGGCGCTGCTGTGGAAACCACAACCGCTTATCGGGCTATTGGGAGGCGCTGTTACCCAAGACTGCGCCAATCGGGGCCGCCGCTTTCTTGACCGCAGCGGGATAATCTTTGCCGACCAATGCCGCCACCGTGGCGGCGATCTGCGCTTGCACCACGGGCGCGATATGCGTGCGCTCGCCGAGCGCGGCGGTGTCCGGACCGATCACGGCAATCCAAATGTTTTCCGAACCCTTCTCTTCAACTCCGTGCTCTTTCCACTGCGTAAGCCCGCTGCCGCGGCCATGGTCAGTGGTGATGATGAAGGTGGTGTTCCCATGGTATTGCGGCATGGCCTGCATGGTGTCCCACAGCTGTTTGACGAAGAAATCGAACCGTTGGGCGCTGTCGAGCACCAAGTCATAGCGCCCCTGATGGGCCCAGTTATCGGTTTCGCCATAACCGACGAACAGCACTTTGGGCTTACCCGTGCGCACGAAGTCCAGCAGCGGCACCTGCAAGAACGAATTACTGACATCTTCCTCGTCGAAGCGGGTGGTCGTGGCATACAGTTCGCGCAGCAACGCCTCGCGGGGCGTTTCATTTTCCTTGGCCGGCAGATCCCACCCGGTCTGCATGATCAAACCGCTGCGTGCCTTGTTGAAAATGTTGTCGTAGACATTCCAGGTGCCGTAAACGGCGACGTGACCCCGAAATTCATCGAAGTGGTTGAGCCATTCGAACACGGTGGCATTCGGGTTCGGACCGTACTCATTGCTGTTGATGGCATCGTTTGGGAAGCCGGTCGACATCTCATTGTAGCCGGGGTAGGAAAAAGCCTTGCCGTTGCTGACATGCGCATCGCTACCCTTCGTCCGGTTGCCGAAGATCTGCCCTTGATTGGCCACGGTGCCCCATAAGAACGGAAACAGCACTTCACGACGCGCTTCTGCCGTCTCACGCCAGTAACGCTTGCGCAAATCCGCCTCGGGTACCCAATTGAAACCGGATTTATCGGTGATCAGCCGGGGATCGGCACCGGTAAAGACTTCCTGCCAACGCAACCCGTCACTGACGATCAGCACGACGTTCTGAGTTTTTCCGGCGAACGCCGCGCCGCTGTACAGCGCGACGCTCAAGCTCAAGGACAAGAGTATTAAGGCGCGGCCGATGCGTGACATAGATTCGCCTGCGGTTGGTTTATTGATGCAGCAGCACGGCGCAGTTGGCGGTCCAGCTCAAATACACCTCATCGCTCCAGTCGATGGACCACTCGGAGCTGCGCCGGTCGTTTTGCGCGAACACCGTCACCAGTTTGCCGGTTTCAGTCTTGATCCGGTAAGTCGAGCGATTGCCGAGGTAGCCGAGTTCCCACACTGTCCCTTTGATTTGATTGACGCGATCGCCGCCCAATGGCTCTTTGCTCAAGCGAATTTTTTCCGGGCGCAGTGCCACCCAGACGCGCTGACCGCTGCCGAAACGCGCAAGCTCATCGACAATGATGTCGCAGCCGGCTTCGGGGCTGCGCACGATGAAATAGCCCGGTTGCGTACCGCTCACGGTGCCTTCGAATAGGTTGGTCGTGCCGATGAAGTCCGCCACGAAGCGGTCTTGCGGAAATTCGTAGATTTCCGACGGGGTGCCTACTTGCACCACCTGGCCGCGGTTCATGACTGCGATTCGGGTCGACAACGCCATCGCCTCGTCTTGATCATGTGTTACGAATACAAAGGTAATGCCCACCTGGGACTGGATATTCATCAACTCGAATTGCGTCTGCTCACGCAGCTTTTTATCAAGCGCGCTCAAGGGTTCATCGAGCAACAGAACCTTGGGCCGCCGGATCAGCGCGCGCGCCAACGCCACCCGCTGTCGTTGGCCGCCCGACAATTGATGCGGTTTGCGTTTCGCGAGCGAACCCAACTGAACCATCTCCAGCGCATCCTCGACCCGTTTGCGCTTGATTGAATCATCGAGCTTCATGCGTCTTAAGCCATAGCCGATGTTGTCGGCCACGGTCATGTGCGGAAACAAGGCATAGGACTGAAACATCATGTTGACGGGCCGCTCATAGGGAGGCACCGAGGTCATGTCGACATCGTCGATCAGGATTCGTCCAGAACTTGGGGTTGCAAAACCCGCCAGCATGCGCAGCAAGGTGGTCTTGCCGCATCCGGAAGCGCCGACCAGCGCAAACATCTCGCCTTTGAAAATGCGCAGATTGACGGTGTCGACCGCCGTGAATGCGCCAAATTTCTTGTTGATGCCTTCGATGACGATTTGCGGCTTGGCGTGAGGATCAAGCCATGGCCGGTCGGCAATCGATTTAGGCGCGCTATTCAAAGCTTGCTAAAACTCTGCCGGCGGCGTGGCGCGCCTGCGCAGTGGCGCAAAAAATGGACGCTCGACGACTTGTGCGCGCGACATTCGACGTTCCCAGAGGAGTTCCCGATTCAAATAGATTTCCGCCCAGACGGTTGAGCCCATGTTGAAGTACGGGGCTTTGACCATAGCAAGGGCGATGTTGCGCTTGCAAGTGGGCGACCAAATCGCGGAACTTACATGGCCGATCTCGCGTTTGCCGCTGGCATCGGTGTATAGCAGCGCGTTGTGCGCGGGCTTATTACCCGCGATGTCAAGGCCGACGAGTTGGCGCTGCGCTCCCCGCAGGGCCTCCTGCAGCAGGGCTCGGCGTCCGGTGAAGTGGCCTTTCTTGAAGTCGACCACCCAGCCTAAGCCCAATTCCAGCGGCGAGCGGTCGCGATCCGTCCTGATGGTGTGTTCGGCAGAGACGAAGTCGATATTCGGACTTAAGAATCCTGCCTCGATGCGCGCAATATTCAGAGCCTGTGAACCGATGGCGCGAATCCCTCGCGAGCGACCCGCCGCCATCAGAATGTCCCAAATGGCCTCGGCCTCCGCGGGCTCCATCCATAACTCGTAGCCTAAATCACCGGTAAATCCCGTCCGCGACACCGTAATCGGGTGCGCGCCCAACATGAATTGCCCGATCTCAAACACTTTGAGTGTCTCCACCCCAGCAAGGCCGGCGGCCTTCAGTACGGCGCATGAAGTCGGGCCTTGCACGGCCAAGGCCGCAATCTGGTCCGTGACTTCGCTGATATCAACGTCAAAGCCGATCCGTGAATCAAGCAACCAGTCGAGTTGGCGTTCCGCCGTACAAATTCGGTAATCGGACTCGCCCAGTCGGAAAATTGTCCCGTCGTCGATGATATGTCCGGCATCATTGCACCAGACGCAGTAGGCCACTCGATTCGGCTTAAGCTTGGCCACGTCGCGGGTCACCAAGCGGTTCAGATAGGCCAAGGCATCGGGCCCGGAGACGCTGTATTTGACCATCGGTGTCAAATCGTAAAGCGTGGTGGCATTGCGAATCGCAAAGTATTCCTGCTCGACGCTGGTGAATACATCGACCGTGGTGTAACCCGCCCAGGGAATGAAACTATCGACCTGGCTCAACTCACGTGCACGGGCGTGAAATGGCGTCTTGAGCAGCGGCTGCCTGAAAACCGTCGCGGGTTCGTTCATGTGCTCCTGCCCCCTTGAATCACCTGTTGCGCGGCGTTGCGGCCCGCGATACCCATCACCCCACCGCCGGGGTGAGAGCCCGCGCCACAGAGAAACAAGCCTTCGATGGGCGCACGATATTGGGCCGCGCCTGGCACCGGACGCACCATCAAGATCTGGTCGAATGCCAGGTCGCCGTGATGCCAGTGACCGCCGTGGATACGAAATTCCCGCTCAAGGTCAACCGGCGTTGCGATTTCGGCAAAGACGATGGCGCTGCGAAGGCCTGAGTCGAATTTTTCCAGCGTATCGAGCGCTGTATCCAGGAAACGATGCCGGGCCTCGTCCCAACCCTCTTTGAGACTATACGGCGCGTACTGGACAACGGCCGACAGCACGTGCTGCCCCGCAGGCGCCAGCGTGGGGTCGCTAAAAGTCGGCACGGTGATTTCCATGACGGGTGCCGCCGAGAACTCGCCGTACTTCGTAGGGTTGTAAGCGAGCTCAAGGTGCTCAAGCGACGGCGCGATCAGCAACCGTCCGCGCAGCGCCGCGGGTGACAGATTGCCAAAATTCGGCGCGCGATTCAGTGCAATGTGCAGCTTGGCCGCAAGGCCTTTAGTGCGGATATGGTTAACGCGACGCACGAACCCGGTATCAAGATGCCGTGTGCCGAGCAGCTTGAGAAAAGTCGTCTTAGGATCGGCGTTCGAGATGACCGCTGCCGCTTTGATCAGCTCGCCCGATTCCAGCGCCACACCGCAGGCCCGGTCAGCCTCTACCAAAATATTCGCCACGGGCGCTGCCGTGCGTATCACCGCCCCCGCCGCTACGGCTGCCTTGGCCAAGGCATTGCAAAGCGCGCCCATACCGCCTTTGGGCTGCGACAACCCCCCGCCGCCGCTTGATTCGCCAGCCAGTCGGTAAAGCAGCGTCAACACCGTACCGGGGGAGCGTGGGCCGAAATTCGTTCCCAGCACCGCATCGAAGCCCAGCGCACCCTTCAGCGCGCTGGACTCGAAATTCTCTTCCAGCAGATCGTAGACATTCATGCCGACGATGCGCAGCAACTCGCGCATGTCGCGTCGGCCGAGCTTGCGGATCTGCCAGCCTAAACGCAGCAAACCCAATCGATCGGACCACGAGCTTGTCCCGAGTCGCGGCGGCACTTTCGAGAACGCCGGCGCCAGTGCTTGCGCGAACCGACTCATTCGGGCGCAGTACGCGGTATACGCCGCAGCATCCGCGTTTGACAGCCCTGTAACGCGGCCTTGATGCAGCGTCAGCGGCGCGCCTTGTGCCTGCAGCGCAGTGGTTTGCATGTCTCGCTGCGCCCACTCCAAACCGTGAGATTCGAGTTTCAGCTCGCTCAGGAGTTGCGCCGGCATCAAGTGCAGCAGATGCGCGCCGGCCGATATGCGAAAGCCGGGCGCGAACTCTCGCGTGACGGCGGCGCCGCCAACCTGGGCTGCCGCCTCGAGCACCAGCACCGAACGGCCGGCGCGCGCCAACAACGTGGCGCACACCAACCCATTGTGGCCGGCGCCGATGACCACACAGTCGACCATCAGTGGTTCCTGCCGAGGTCTTTCAGCACGGCACGAGCCGCATTCGCGCCAGGCGCGCCCATCACTCCGCCACCGGGATGAGTGCTTGAACCGCACATGTACATCCCCTTCACGGGGGCTCGGTATTGCGCATAGCCGGGAACTGGCCGGTTGAACAGCAACTGATCCATGGTGAGTTCGCCCTGAAAAATATTTCCTTCGGTGAGACCCACCTCGTTTTCAATATCCCAAGGGGTGCGAATTTCGGCATGCAGGATCAGCGATTTAAAATTGGGGCTGTGCTCCGCGATGGTGTTGATGACGGTATTGCCAAAGGCTTGCCGCTTGGCCGCCGTCCACTCACCGTCGGCCAATTTGTAAGGACAGTATTGAACGAACACGGACATGTAATGTTTGCCGTCGGGCACCATGGTGGGGTCAATTTGCGATGGAATCAGCATGTCGATGTACGGCGCACGCGACCAACTGCCCGCCTTCCAATCGTCATAGGCGCGTTCCATCATCTCGATGGTGTCGGTGACATGCAGGTCACCGCGCAGCGACGGCGAGCCTTTGGGGATGGCGGGAAAATCCGGCAAGCCGTCGAGTGCAATATTGAGTTTTCCCGAAGAACCCCGAATCTTGAAGTTTCGCACTTGCCGCACGAACTCACCAGGCAAGTCGTTCTCATCCATGGTTTCTAAGAAAGTTCGCCGCACGTCCAGATTGGAAATGATCAGCCGGGCCTCGATTTGCTCGCCATTCTCGAGCATCACGCCACGGGCACGGCCGCCACGCACCACGATCTTCGCTACGGGAGCGGCGCTGCGGATGGTGCCGCCGCTTGCCGTAAAAGAGGCGCCTAATGCGTTGCTGATCGCCCCCATGCCGCCGCGCGCAAAACCCCACGCGCCCACCGTGTCATCGATATCACCCATGTAATGATGCAATAACACATACGCCGTACCCGGCGAGCGCGGACCCAAGGCCGTGCCGATGATGGAGCTGCCGGCGAAATGCGCCTTGACGATTTCGCTTTCGAAATACTCATCCAGAAAATCCGCCGCGCTCATGGTCCAAAAGCGCAGCGTGTCGTACATGCGCTCCTCGCCGAGGCCATGGAACCGCTTGCCCAGGTAGAGCAACTCTTGCAGATCGCGGGGCTTGAACGAGGTGGGATCCGGCGGCTCGCGCATCAGCAAGGGCTTGATGAACTTGCACTGCCGCATGACGTCGCGCGAATAGCGATCGTAGGCTTCCGCATCCCGTTTGGAATGCCGTGAGATTTCGCGACGCAGCGCATCGTGATTATCGTACATCGCCAAATGGCCGCCGCCCTTCATCATGGTGCAGCCGCCCTCATACGGAATGACCTGCAAGCCAAATTTAGGAAGCTCTAGAGTACGGATGATCTCGGGGCGCAGCAGGCTGCATACGTAGGAGCAGTTCGAGTAGGTAAAATCCTGATACAGGCGGCGGCTGACCGCTGCACCGCCGATGTACGGCTGGCGCTCGAGCACCAACACCTTGAGGCCAGAGCGTGCCAGATAACACGCCGCCACCAGGCCATTGTGCCCGGCACCGACAATGATAGCGTCCCAGTCGGTCTGCTGCGCCATTGAAACGGCGCTCAGGCTCGGACTTTGTGCGTCGCGCCGCCTGCCTTCAACGTGACGTCGACCGCCACCTCGAATGCGCGCAAAGTATCGACCAAGCAGGAGGCATCGTGTGCCGCCGACACGAACCAGGGTTCCCGCGAGTCCGGCTCACACAGCACGCCCTCATCATGCAGAACTTGGGCCATGGCATCGTAGAAGGAATAGTCGCTGCTCTTCCATGCTCGGTAATTTCGCGGCGGTTCATGCGCGAAATACAGCCCGCTCATCGAGGGGTGTCCCACGAAACTGTGCGCGATGCCGCGCGCGCTCAACACGGCCCGCATGCCGTTGCGCAATTGAGTTCCGTACTCGGCAATGCGTTCCAGCGCATCCGTCTCATCGAGAATTTGCAGGGTTTTCTCGGCCGCCGCCAGCGACACCGAATGCGCGGTGTAGGTGCCGCCATGTGCCACACCGCGGCCGATTTTGCGCATGATCTCTTCGCGTCCCGCCAGCACCGAGATGGGATAGCCGTTGCCTAACGCCTTGGCGAAAGTACACAGATCCGCTTTGATGCCGTAGAGCTCTTGCACGCCCCCGCGCGCCACGCGAAACCCTGTTTTGACTTCATCAATGAGCATCACGACACCGTGCTTGTCGCATAACGATCGTGCCGCGCGTAAGTATTCAGGTTCGGCCGCAATCCCCAAGCAATTGCCCATGATGGGTTCGATCAGCATGCAGGCGATGCGGTGTCCGTGGCGTTTGAACACATCCTCCAACTGGTTGGCATCGTTCGCTTGCACGAAATGCGCAAAGCTCCGCGTGCTGATCGGTACGCCTTCGCTGTACGGCTTTACTTCCGGATCGCCGACTTGCGACCACTTGTCCATGGGCGTAAACCACATGGCTGCGTCGAACAAGCCGTGATACCCGCCTTCGAGGATGACGTAGTCGTCCTTGCCGGTGTAGCCGCGCGCCAGACGCAAACCCGCCATCACAGCCTCAGTGCCGGAATTTGAGAAACGTACCAGCTCGGCTGCCGGGACCATCTTGGAAATACGCTCGGCGACCACCAGCTCGCGCTCGGTGGACAGCGCAAAAACGCCGCCGATATCCATGCCGTCGCGGGCTGCCGCATCCACTTCCGGATGCGCGTAACCCAATATCGCGGGTCC
>CAZZWE010000042.1:0-5542 GCA_964657675.1 uncultured Steroidobacteraceae bacterium | reverse complement strand
CGCGGGTCCATAACCCATGCGGTAATCGACGTAATTGTTGTCGTCCAAATCAGTGATACGGGCGCCGCGGCCATGCTTCACATAGATAGTGCGTTCCTCGCCCCAATAGCGGAAGTTGGAAGCAACGCCCAACGGCAAGCGTTTCACGGCGCGTTGGAAATGAGCATTGTTATTGGTCAGTTTTCTGGCCATGGTTTTGCCTCTCAATAGTTTTTTTCGTCGTGCCGAAACCGGGGTACAGACAACCTAACATCCGCCGCGATTTTCGTCCACGCTTTCTTATATGCCCATATAGTTTTGACTATGGCTCGGAATGACTAACGTCTTTGGAACGTGGAAAATTAGGCTTTTTATGGCCTTTTATTCAGGTGTAGAGCCAAATGTTGCCACCGGCCCCACGCTGGTAGTACATTAAATACTCATATAGTCCCGGTCATGCCAATGAACAGTCTGCCGAACGCCAAGCCGAAGACCCAAACCGCGACCGACATGCCCCATGCGCTGCCGGCGTGGGTCTATAACAATGCCGAACTGTCGCGGCTGGAATTCGAGCGCATCTTGCGGCCGAGCTGGCAAATCGTCTGCCACGTCAATTCCATTCCCAAACCGGGCGACTTTGAAACGCTGGATTTGGGTTCAGACAGTGTGATGGTCGTGCGCGACCGCGAAGGCACGATCCGAGCCTTTCACAACGTGTGCCGGCATCGCGGTGCACGATTACTCGACGGTGCCGGAAACTGCGCCACAGCGATTACCTGCCCGTATCACGGTTGGACTTACCGGCACGATGGTGGGCTGATCGGCATGCCTGTCCGGGAAAGCTTTCCCGGATTGGACCGATCCGAACATGGCCTTCGCCCGGTGCGCGTCGACCTTGCATTCGGTTTTGTATGGGTATGCCTCGCGGGCGACCCTCCGCCGGTAAAAACCGTCTGGGGCTCTTTGGCCGACGAATTTTTGCCCTACCGCCTCGAGGACATGGTGCCGTTGGGCCCCATCACTCAGGAAAGTTGGCCCGTGGACTGGAAAATTGCCATGGACAATTATTTGGAGTCCTACCACGTGCCCATCGGCCATCCGGGCCTGTATCGCATGTTTACTCCGGATTACGAGGACCAAGCATCAGTCCCTGGCGTCGCCCGTGGCTTAAGCTGGCAGCGCGATCATGTATCACCGCGCTGGTCCGAAGGCATGTACCAGCGGCTGTCGCGCAAGACTGAATCGTACTTGCCGGAGAATCTGCGCCGCTGCTGGCGCTTCTACAGTGCGCTACCGAATCTCGGCATCGACGTATTTCCCGAACAAATGGATTTCTTTCAAGTACTACCCGACGGGCCCGGCCGCTGTATTGTTCGCGGCGGCGTATTCGGCTTGCCCGATGCGCGGCGCGAAATGCGCGCCCTGCGCTATTTAAGCTCGCGCATCAACACGCAAGTGAACAACGAGGACAAATGGCTGTGCGCTCGCGTGCAGCGGGGCCTGTCCTCGAGCAGCTATCGCCCGGGACCCCTATCGCAGCTGGAAGGCTGGATGCTGGAATTTCACGATCTGCTGCGCCGGCGCATTCCCGAATTCAAGCTCGCGAGTTCGCCGCAGCAGTTCGCGAACTAAGGCTCCACCCCGGGCGCCCGTGTCGACCCCATGGCGGGAATTTTCTCGCGCAGGAACTGGCGAAAAGCGATGGCTTCCGGGGCATTGACCAGTGGCGCTGGCCCTAGCCCGAATGCCACCAGACCTTTCTGAGTCGATTCCGCCAACTGAATGGCCGAGCGGCGCAGCGCAGGCTTGAGTCTCGATGCTAGATATCGCGCGGCAAGTGCCGTGCGCTGATCGGCACAAAATGAGTAACGATAAACTCGCAGCCGACAAGAACCGGGGCTGATCGGCAAGAGCTGCAGGATTGTATAGCCGTCAGGTCTGGATTCGAACAGATGATTGGGAGCGATGAATCTCCAACGCCAATCAACATCTACCGACTCCGTGAGACGCCGATAGGCGCGTGCGCTCCAGCTCGACTGAGATGCTGCGGTCGTGGGTTGCCACTCCAGGCACTGCTCCAATACCAGTTTCCAATCCGCCTGGATTAGGATATCGGCGGTACCGCAGGGCGTCGCTCCCGCCGCCAAACTTAAGTCGGGCCAGGAATCTTGATCGCCCGGCGCCTGCGAAGCTAGGCCTGCGCGCACCATGATGAGATCGCCGACCGCGCGCGCCTCCAATTTCTTGAGGTTAGGGGCACTTCGCCCGCCGCTCCATTGACCCTGCAAATTAAACTGCACGCCGTGAACATCGCAAACGATGGCGCGAACATTGCCGCTTGAGGAGGTAACGAGGACATGCGGCGCCAGCGTACAGCTGTTGCGAAACGCCACGATGCGGCCGGCCTCGGCCAAAATGAGCGGCCGCTCGACGCTTAAGTCGGGCGCGATGAAATCGCCCTCGCCGCGCAGCTGCGAGCGGTGTCCCGCCAGTTGCCAGGACCCCGCCAAGAGCTGTGATCGCTCCAGCGCCAGCAATCGCGAGCTGTCATAGGCCCACGCGGCGAGCGGGGCTGCTGCCGGCTGGTGCGAAGCGCCGGCGGCGCCGCTTACTGAAGGCATAAAGTGGCCTGGAAACACGGACCGCAAATACGCCAGGCAGCGGCGCTTCGCACCCGCCCGATCGATATCCGTTTCATTGCGAAACGCAAAATCCTGCCAAAGCATTTCCAGGCAGCCCATCAAGCCGAGAGCAACGCCGTCCGGATCAAGATGCGACTGTCCCGTATCGAGGATCAGCTTTTCGATCAACTCACGCACCAGTGCTGCAAAGCCTTCATCCATGTGGCCGCAAATATCGTAATATTCCTGCCGTGAACTTGCCTCGCCCCAGAACGCGTACCAAACGGAGACTTTCCGCGGGCTGGCAATTTCCGGATCGAGATACAGATCAACCATGAGTTCGAGCGCCGCCACCGGTGTGGATTTAAGGCGCGCCACGGGAACCAGCAATTGTTCCTCGAATTCGGTGGCCAAGAATTGCAGCGAGGCGACCAGCATCGCCGCCTTGGAAGCGAAGTAGAATCTGACGATGCCCGGTGACATTTTCGCAATGGCCACAACCTTCTCGACCGTCGTATGCGACGGCCCATAGATATGCAACGCGGAGATGCAAGCATCGATCAAGTGCTGCCGCTGCCGGCCATGGGTGTTGCGGGCGCGCGGCACCGGCGGCCGAGCCTTGGATTTCTTCTTGGCTGTCGACATGGGGCGGCTAGCGCCTCGGGGTCACAATGATGGACGTGGCACGAGTGCCCACGGCACGCCGCTCATTCACGGCGGACTTTTGGACGCGCCAAGGTAAGTGGTTCATCATTTTGCCGCCGCTGCTGTTCCTCACGGTTTTTTTTCTCATCCCCTTCGCGTTCGCATTGATGATCAGTTTTTCCGATACGGCCGTTCGAGTGCCGCCGTTCTCGGACATTCTATCCGTGACCCCGGATTGGCACATCCATCTGACCTTAAATCTAGGAAATTTTAAGTATCTGTTTGCTGATGAAGTGTATGGCCTGTCCTACTTTTATTCTCTCAAGACCGCGTTTGTCTCGACGCTGGTGTGCTTGATTTTGGGGTATCCGATGGCCTATGCCATCGCGCGCAGCCCCAAGAGCACTCAAAGTATTCTGCTATTGATCATCATTTTGCCCTTCTGGAGTTCGTTCTTGCTTCGGGTCTATGCCTTGCAAGGAATCATCCGCGATACGGGACTGCTCAACACCACCCTGCTGTGGCTCGGCGTGATCGACCATCCGTTGCAGATCATGCGCACTAGCTTCGCCGTCTATCTTGGCATCGTATACTCGTACCTGCCGTTCATGGTCCTGCCGCTGTTTGCCACGCTGGAGAAGCTCGACGATTCCTTGCTGGAGGCCGCCGCGGACCTCGGCAGCCCGCCTTGGAAGGCGTTTCTCGATGTGACCCTGCCGCTGTCCATGCCGGGCGTCATCGCCGGCTCGATGTTGGTATTCATTCCCGCCATCGGAGAATTTGTCATCCCGACACTGTTGGGGGGGCCGAACAACCTGATGATCGGCCGCGTACTGTGGGACGAATTCTTCGGCAACCGAGATTGGCCCGTCGCCTCTGCGGTCGCCATCGCGTTTCTCGTTCTGCTGGTCGGGCCCATCGCGCTGTACCAGCATTACAGCACCAAGCAGCTCGAGTCGTGACATGAGAAATCGCGTTTCCCCCTTACTGATGTCGATCTTGTTCATTGGCATCGCGGTGCTTTATATCCCCATCGTCGTATTGATCGGCTATTCGTTCAATGCCTCGCCGCTGGTCAGCGTCTGGGGCGGATTCACCACCAGTTGGTATATCCAACTGATCCATAACGACCAGATACTCGATGCGGCGTGGCTGTCGCTGCGCATTGGCGTCATCGTGTCCACCGGGGCCACCATCCTAGGAACCTTGGCCGCCATTGGACTGGTCAGGTTCAAACTATTCCGCGGCCGCTTGCTCTTGACCGGAATGGTCAATGCGCCCCTGGTGATGCCGGAAATTGTCACCGGCATCACCCAACTGTTGTTGTTCATTTCGATGCTGCACTTATTCGGTTGGCCGCACCGAGGGATCACGACCATCGTCATCGCACACATCGCGTTTTGCACGGCCTACGTGACGATTACGGTGCAATCGCGGCTCTATGGCGCCGACCGCTCGCTGGAGGAAGCCGCCATGGACTTGGGCGCCGGCCCACTGCGGGCCTTCATCGACACAACGTTGCCGGCGATTGCACCCGCACTGGCTTCGAGTTGGTTACTCAGCTTTACACTGTCGCTTGATGATCTGGTGATCTCGAGCTTCGTCTCAGGTCCCGGCGCCAGTACGCTGCCGATGGTGATTTTTTCCAAGGTGAAGCTTGGCGTGAGCCCCGACGTGAACGCCTTGGCGAGCTTGGTTATCTGCGCCGTCGGTATCTGTGTCGTGGTCGCCGGCATCCTGATGCGGCGAAGCGAGCGCCGGCGCATCCTCGATGCCCAGATGGCGGAGCACTGAAGGCTCATTCGGCGGTTTTTATCCGCGTCCACGTCCGGGTTCGAATCCGCTCGGTCGCCGCGCTCACTTCCGCCGACCGATACAACCGCTCCTCGACCTGCGGAGTGGGATACAAGGCGCTGTTGGCCAAGATGCTGGGTTCGATCAGTGGCCTTGAGGCCAGGTTGTCGTTGCCGTAAAAGATTTGGTTGGTGATTTCGGCAATCACTTCCGGCTGCAAGATGTAGTTGATAAAGGTATAGGCGGCCTCCGGATGCGGGGCGCCGACAGGAATCAACAATGAGGAGAACGTCTGATTGGCGCCCTCTTTGGGCACCGTGAACGCCAAGTTCACATCGACCCCCACGGCTTTGGCGCGGGCCCGCGCATACGCATAATCGCTCGACCACGACATTGCGATGCAAACTTCCTTGTTGACCAGGCCATTCATATATTCGACTGAATCGAACGAGCGGATGTAGGGCCGTACCTTCACCAGCAAATCCTCGGCCGCTTTGAAATCC
>CAZZWE010000041.1:28469-29674 GCA_964657675.1 uncultured Steroidobacteraceae bacterium | reverse complement strand
GGTGTTTTACGCGAATTGCGGTGCTGTTCAAGCGCACGCGGACCGGCATTCGCGGCTGGTCGAGTTGCGCATAATCGACCCGGGCGGTAACGGCATTCTCGACGCCTTTTCCGGGCATGGCCTGGGGCAGCAGATCACGCACCAGCAAACGGGCGATGGTGGCGTTGCCGTCGGGAAAATGCAGCCGCAGCGAACCACCCGTATCTTCGTAGCCTGCAGGCGTGAAGCCCATGCGGCGAATCGAACCCTTGGCAAGGTGCATGCCCTGAAAACCGGGCATACCAAATCCCCAGCAGTCAAGCGCCGAAACTGCGTCGGTGCCCACGCCCCATTCGCCCATGGTGCGAGCATGGTAGTAATGCAAGACGCCATCGTCCGCCTTCACCAGATCGCGCAGAAACGCTTCGTAGCTGATTCTGGAGAGGCGATCTTTTTTGGCCGCGGAGCTCAAGCCTGGCAGATAGTCGATTTTCTGCTGCTGAATTTGCGCAATTTGTTCGCGCGCGCGGGCAGATAAAGGCGCGCTGTCGAGCCGTTGCCAATAGGGCGTATCGCCCACGCCGATGATGAGTTTGTCGGCGCCAAAGGTTTCTTGATCGAAGAATACGCCGGAACGCATGCCGCGTTGTTCGTAGAACTTCAGGTGTTGAGTGGTCTTAGCGAGCTTGGCGACGTCAATCCCCAGTGCACGCAGCAAGCCTACTGAGATGGCACTGTAGGGGCGGGGACTGTCAATTTCCAATGTGCCGCCATTCATCAGGTGCAGGGCGCCGCCCAGGTGATATTCGTTGCGTTTGGCATGGCCGCCGAAGTCATCATGATTGTCGAGAATCAATATTTTGGCGTGCGGCGAGGTTTGGGCTCTATAGAAGTGTGCGGCGGAAAGGCCGCTGATGCCGCCGCCAACGATGATCAGGTCATAAGACTCGCCCGTGTCGGTCGGCGTGGGTCCCTGTCTTCCATCGCGCAGTGCATGCGCGGCCTCAAATGACCCGGCCGGACTGCCGCGCATACCGGTCAATAGGGGCGGGTAATAACCGGGCGTATCCTGGGCCGCAAGGGCCGTCGAGGCGGTGGGCAATGTGCCTTGGGCGAACGCCTGCGGCGCAAAGGCTTGGCTGACGGGCAGGGCGGCCGTGGCGGCAATGGCCATGCCATTAATAAAGTCACGGCGGGTTATGGGTTGGTCCATACCCAGTCTGTCG
>CAZZWE010000041.1:26562-28369 GCA_964657675.1 uncultured Steroidobacteraceae bacterium | reverse complement strand
CCGGGCTTGCATCGTCATTTTTGTTTCGTCGCATCGCTTGCCAGAATCCTTTAGCTGTATATAATAACAGTCACTGTCTACATATACAGGTGACGCACATGTCGGACCTTACTCCCCGTCAGACTCAGATCCTCAGGCTCATACAAGATGCCATCTTAGAAAGTGGCATGCCGCCCACCCGCGCGGAAATAGCCCGGACCTTGGGTTTCAAATCACCGAATGCGGCTGAAGAACACTTGCGCGCCTTACAGCGCAAAGGCGTTATCGATCTGATCCCGGGAGCCTCCCGCGGCATCCAGCTGAAAGACATCTTGCGCGAGCAATTAGGTCTACCGCTCATTGGCCGCGTCGCTGCCGGGCGTCCGATCTTGGCGGAAGAACATATCGAAAAGCGTTATCAAATCGATCCTCAGTTATTTCAGCCGCAGCCGCATTATCTGCTGAAAGTCCAAGGCATGAGCATGAAAAATGCCGGCATCTTGGATGGCGACTTAGTGGCTGTGCATCGAACGCCTGAAGTTCGCAACCGTCAGATCGTGGTCGCGCGCTTGGAAAACGAAGTCACGGTGAAGCGTTACAAGCAGGAAGGCACGATTGTGTGGCTGATGCCTGAAAACGCCGACTTCGAACCGATTCGGGTCGACTTGAAAGCGGAGCCCATGATTATCGAAGGGGTCGTCGTCGGTGTGTTGCGTCGTGGTAAAGACGTGGATGCCGCGTGAGGTATCGTCGCTTGCGGATATCCTGGCCGATGCGCGTGTCTGGAAGTTAAAAGACGCCTCGGCTGCCCCCGCTCGTCCGGTTTGGTCCACCGGTAGAAGCTCGCTAGATGCTCGTTTACCGGGCGGTGGGTGGCCGACGGCGTCGCTCATCGAGGTATTGCTCGATGAATCCGGCTTAGGTGAAGTACAACTGTTTTTGCCCGCCTTGGTGGCCTGCCAGCATCGCAACGGCACCGAGGACAGTCCCTGGATTGTCTGGATCGCTCCCCCGCATGAACCTTATGCCCCTGCCTTAGCGCAGCAAGGCATCGAGTTGGGACGCTTGATTGTCGTGCGGCCGAGCTCTGCCACCGAAGCGTTGTGGGCCGCGGAACAAGCCTTGAGTTCCGGCGTGTGCGCGGCCGTGCTGCTATGGCTTAAAGGCACCGATGATCGTTGGCTGCGACGCCTGAAATTAGCCGCCGAAGCGGGCGGTGCATTGGGGGTATTGTTTCGCCCCGGCCGTCATCGCTTTGAATCCTCTCCGGCCAGTTTGCGTTTGCTGATGACGCAGGGCGATCCTGAGCCGCGGCTCGATCTCATCAAAGTACAAGGCGGCCGACCCGGCCCTGTTGATCTTGCCGGCTCATGAAATCGCTCACGGCGAAATCGCGGACCGCAGATTTATTCGCTGCACTGGAAGTGGCTACGCCATCGCCATCGCTGGCGCCCGTGCCCGTGCCCGCACCCGTGCCGGTGCTTCCGGTACCGGCCCTCACGCCCACAACACGCCGCACCCCGGAGATGGCGCGTGCACCGCGGCTTAAGCAGCTTTGGTATGCGGTGGTGTTTCCCGATTTAGCGCAATCCGAACACTGTCTGGAGGAGCTGCAGAAGCTGTGTCCGCATGCGCAAGGATTCACGCCCTTCGTGAGCATCGAAGCGCCGGATGCGCTGCTGCTGGAGATCAAGGGCAGCATCAAACTCTTCGGTTCGCTGCCCCTGTTGCACAGCGCCATCGATGCGTGTTGGCAGCGGCTGGGATTACAGTCACGCAGCGCCACGACGCCATCGACGTTGGCGGCCTTGTGGCTGGCGCGTGCCGG
>CAZZWE010000041.1:0-26462 GCA_964657675.1 uncultured Steroidobacteraceae bacterium | reverse complement strand
TTGAGCGCGCCTTCCAAGAAAGACAGCGCCGCGGGCGAGCCGCAGATGCCGCGGCCGGTCTGGCTGCTGGCCGAGCCGCTGTCGATCCCGGCACCCCAGTTGCTGCAGGGCCCGGAACGCATCGAAAGCGGATGGTGGGATGGTAAAGGCGTGGCGCGCGATTACTACATCGCGCGTCAAGCACAAGGCGCGCGGCTGTGGGTGTACCAAGAGCGCCAGACCGGACATTGGTACTTGCACGGCGTGTTTGCGTGATTCATGTACGCCGAACTGCACGCCTTGAGCAATTTCTCTTTCTTGCGCGGCGCTTCACAGCCCGAAGAGCTGGTGCTGCAAGCCAAGGAGCTCGGCTATAAAGCCTTGGCGCTGACCGATGAATGCTCGCTGGCCGGCGTGGTGCGTGCCCACAGTGCCGCGAAAACCGAATCGCTGCCGCTCATCATCGGCACGGAATTAATCTGTGCCGATCAGTTGAAAGTGGTGGTGTTGGCCACCGACCGCGCCTCCTACGGCACCATCAGCCGCCTGATCAGCAAGGCCCGCCGGGCCAGTAAAAAAGGCACCTACACCTTGCAGCGTTCGGATCTGGAAGATTCGCTCGCGGGGTGTTTGGTCATTTGGCTGCCTCAAGCCCACAAGGCGGCGCTGCAATCTCAGGAGCAAGACGGGCACTGGCTGCGCGAACGTTTCGCCGGCCGCTTATGGGTGGGCGTGGAGTTGCTGACCAGCGGTATCGACACACGGCGCTTGGCGGCGCTGCAGGCTTTGAGCGAACGGTTGGAGTTGCCCTGCGTCGCGGCCGGCGATGTGCACATGCATACGCGCCGGCGCCGCGCGTTGCAGGATGTGCTGACCGCCATTCGCATTGGCATTCCGCTGCATGCGGCCGGTTATGCGTTATTCCCGAATGGCGAACGCTGCCTGCGGCCCTTGTCCCGCTTGAGGGAACTGTACCCCGCGCCGCTGCTGGCGCAGACCTTGGCAATTGCCGAGCGCTGTACTTTCAAGTTGGACGAACTGCGCTACGAATATCCGGAAGAAATCGTACCGGCAGGGGAGACGCCCACCAGCCATTTGCGCGCGTTGACCCTGCAGGGCGCTGCCTATCGCTGGCCGCAAGGCGTGCCGCCCGCGGTGCTCGAGAACATCGAGCATGAACTGACGCTGATCGCCGAATTGAACTTCGAGCCATTTTTTCTGACCGTGCATGATGTAGTCGACTACGCACGCTCGCAGAATATTTTATGCCAGGGCCGCGGGTCCGCCGCCAATTCCGCGGTGTGCTACTGCCTGCGCATCACCGAGGTCGACCCTTCGCGCATGGCCATGTTGTTCGAACGTTTCATTTCCAAGGAGCGCAACGAACCGCCGGACATCGACGTGGATTTCGAGCACGAGCGGCGCGAAGAAGTCATTCAATATATCTACGGCAAGTATGGCCGTGAGCGCGCCGCCTTGGCGGCCACGGTGATTTGCTACCGGCCGCGCAGCGCCCTGCGCGATGTGGGCAAAGCCATGGGGTTGGATCTGACGGAAGTCGATCGTCTAGCGCGCGGCATGCAGTGGTGGGACGGCCAAAAGATCGATCCCGAGCGTATCCGCGCGTCCGGCTTTGATCCGGATGACCCGTTGATTGCCCGCTTGATTTCACTCACGGCGGAGATCTTGGGCTTCCCGCGGCATCTGTCGCAGCACGTCGGCGGCTTCGTCATTGCGCGCGGCCGCTTGGATGAATTGGTGCCGATCGAGAATGCCTCGATGGTGGATCGCACCGTGATCCAGTGGGACAAGGACGATTTGGATGTGCTCGGACTGCTGAAGGTCGATGTGCTGGCCCTAGGCATGTTGAGTGCGATTCGCCGCGCCTTCGGGCTGGTGAATCAGTTCGGAGGTTCGAAGGCCTGCCCAGGCGAGCTTGATATGGCGAGTGTCCCCAGCGAGGACAGCGCCGTGTACGACATGATCTGCCGCGCCGAAACCACCGGGGTGTTCCAGATCGAATCGCGGGCGCAGATGTCCATGTTGCCTCGCCTAAGGCCGCGCAACTTCTACGATTTGGTCATTGAAGTGGCCATCGTGCGTCCCGGCCCCATTCAAGGCGAGATGGTGCATCCGTATCTGCGCCGCCGCAGCGGCGAGGAGCCCGTCACTTATCCCAGCGAAGAAGTCGAGGCGGTGCTGCAGCGGACCTTGGGTGTACCGATTTTCCAGGAACAGGTGATGCAATTGGCCATCGTGGCCGCCGGCTTTACGCCCGGCGAGGCCGACAAGCTGCGCCGCGCCATGGCGGCCTGGAAACGCAAAGGCGGCCTTGAACCTTTTCAACATCAGCTCATCACCGGCATGCGTGAGCGTGGGTACACCGATGAATTCGCCAATCAGATCTTCAATCAGATATTGGGATTTGGCGAATACGGATTTCCGGAATGCGTGGTGGGGGAAACGCGGGTGGTGGATGCTGACAGCGGAAAATGGATCACTATCGATGAACTTGTCGGTGGTCGAGCGCATATCGAAAGCACTTTCGCCTGCGATTCCGATTTGCACTTAAAAAAGCGCAAAGTGCTCAAAGTCATTCGCAGTGGCGTCAAGCCAGTATGGCGCTTGCGCACAGCGTTGGGACACGAAATTAATGCCACGGCCGAGCACCCGTTTATGACGATGGGAGGATGGAAAAAGCTAGGAAAGCTTAAGGTTGGTGATCATGTTGCTACCGCACGTTCAATTCCGGTGGACGCCTGTCGTCAGTGGCCCACGCACAAGATTCTTGTACTTGCCGATCTGATAGCTGAAGGCAATCTTTGCCATCCAAATACTTTTTATTTTTATACAACTGAGCGTTGGCATTGTGATGAATTTGTGCATTCAGTCGAACAATTTTCGAATACCAAAGCCGTTGTTGAGCGTCATAAGAACTGCTTCTCCGTGCGAGTGCGTCGTATAGATCGAAAACATCCAACTGGAGCGCTGAGCTGGCTACGCAAACTTGGCGTTTGGGGATGTGGTGCAAGGGCGAAAGAACTTCCTCAAGTAGTTTTCGAGCTTGTCGACAGCAACATCGAATTGCTGCTTGCGCGGCTTTGGGAAGGTGATGGCGTTTTTTCCATAAAAGGCCATGCGTCCTATGACACGGCATCAATAGTCTTGGCGATACAAATTCAATATTTGCTTTTACGACTTGGAATCATTTCGCGTCTCTATCGTCGGGATCGATTATGCAAAGGGAAAATACTAAGGCATCAAGTGATTACAGTGACGGGCGAGGATCTGCGTAAGTTCTGTTTCCGTATTGGGCGTCGATTTTTAGATCCAAAACGACGTCAGCAGTCTATCTCGCTCTGTGTTCCCAGGAATGGTCGAATGTCTCGGGACATCATTCCTGCTGAAGTCCGGCAGCTTATTCGTGAAGAGAGGGACAGGCAGGAGCTCAGTTGGAATGAGATTGAAAGCATGACAGGTCTCTCAATGAGAGAAAATTCAGATATCTATTGGGACAAAATTTCGCATATAGAGTTTATAGGCGATCGGGAAACCTACGATCTGACCATCGAAGGCGATCATAATTTCCTGGCCAACCACTTCGTCGTGCACAACTCGCATTCGGCGAGCTTCGCCTTGCTGGTCTACACCTCCGCCTGGCTCAAGCATTACGAACCGGCGGCATTCTGTGCCGCTCTGGTCAACAGCCAGCCCATGGGCTTCTATGCACCGGCGCAATTAGTGCGCGATGCCCGCACCAACGGCGTGGAAGTGCGGCCGGTCGATTTATCGATCAGTGAATGGGACTGCACCTTGGAGCGGCGCGAGGATGGCAAGCCGGCACTGCGCTTGGGGTTGCGCATGGTGAAGTCCTTATCAAAAGAAGGCGGCACCCGGTTGCTGGCGGCTCGCTCACAGCGTGCGTTCAATAGCACTGCGGACCTGGCGGAGCGCGCGGCCTTGGACCGCGGCGATCTGGAAGCGTTGGCGGCAGCGGATGCCTTGTCCAAGCTGGTCGGTCATCGGTATCGCGCCGTATGGCAGGTGAGCGGCGTGGAGCGTGCATTGCCTTTGCTGCCGTCCGCCACGGTGGCGGAGGAGGGCACGCCCTTGCTGCGTGCACCGCGCGAAGGCCAGGATATTTTAGCGGACTACAACAGCACGGGGTTGACGCTACGACGCCATCCCCTCGCCCTATTGCGGGAGAAGTTGAAACGCCGCGGCGTGGTGTCGGCGCAGGATTTGTGGAATCTACCGGACGGCAAAACGGTGCGCAGCGCCGGCCTCGTGATCACGCGGCAGCGTCCAGGCACGGGCAATGTCACGTTCATCACCATGGAAGATGAAAGCGGCTACGTGAATATCATCGTCTGGAATCGCATCGCCGTCGAGCAACGTGCGCCGCTGCTCGAGTCGCGTCTGCTCGAGGTGCAGGGCAAGCTGCAACGCGAGGGCGATGTGCAGCACGTCATTGCCGCTCGTCTGACGAATCTATCCTCGCTGCTGGGCGATCTGGTGGTCGCATCGCGCAACTTTCACTAGCTTATACATCGAGGCCGATGGAGCGCATCAGTTCGATGCCGTTGCTCTTGGTGACGATACCCGGATGCAATGTGAAATCGAAGCTGAGCCTGCCGTCCTTCAGTTCATCTTGAAAGTGCACATTGACCAGCGCCTGCGCATCGAGGCCCGCCAGATCGGTGAGCGCCAAATCATGTGTGCTGACCAAGCCAATGGCGCCTTTTTTGAGCAGGGCGCGGATGATGCCCTGAGCTCCCACGCGCCGGTCGGCCGAGTTCGTACCTTGCAAAAGTTCATCCAGCAAAAACAGCAACGGCAGGGGCGAGGGCTCAAACAATTGCCTCAGGTGGGTGATCTCGGCGTAGAAGCGCGAACTGCCTTCATGCAAGGAGTCGTTGACGCGAATGCTGGCGCCGACTTGTAAGGGAGTCAGTTCCAAACGATGGGCGCGCACAGGAGCGCCGGCCATGGCGAGCACCGTGTTGATGCCGATGGTGCGCAGCAAGGTGCTCTTGCCTGACATATTCGACCCGCTCACCAGCAAGATGCGGGTCGGCGCCGTGATGCTGACATCGTTGCTGACCCGCGTGATCGCAGGCAACAGCGGGTGGCCCAACTGCACGGCGCGAAACGCCGCCGCTCCCTCCAGAAATACCGGCAGCGTGTCATCGGGATGCTCGAAGCTGTAGCGCGCCAGCGATGCCATGGCTTCGATCTGTCCCAGGACGCCGAGCCACGCACGGACGGAAGCCCCATGGGCTGCACGCCAGCGCTCCGCCATGATGGCGGTGAGCATCGGGTACATGAGCAATATCATCAGCGGCGCCAACAGCGGGTTGCGGCGCGCTTCGACAAAATTGACGGCGGTCGCAAGTTGGCCGATGGCGGACGAGGCGTGTAGCTGATGAGACGTTAATTGCTGCTGCAGGGCCTGCAGGGGTACCGCCTGGAAGGACTCGCGTTCGAAGCGCTGCAAAATCAACGCCGTGCCGCGCAAGTCGGCGTAAGCCGTTTCCACCGCTTTCACGGCGGTCTCGACCGGCTCGCGCAGCCAGTAACTGACGCCGACTTCGATGACCAGCACGGCCAACAGAGGCGAGGCGATATCGGTGATGGCCCAAAAGAGCGCAGCCGCCAAGGCTAACGCAACCAATGCCACTCCCAGCAACAACATCCACGGCTTATTCAACAGATTGGGCGATTCTGCCCAGCCGGTGAGCGCGTCCGGGTGCAACTCGATTCGCAGCGCTTCGCCTTTCAGTGCCAAGTCATCGCGCAGACTTAACCGCTCTTTCAGATCGGCGATCGCGGCCTGGCGATCGCGCACCACCGGCATTGCTGCGGGTGT
Source organism: uncultured Steroidobacteraceae bacterium (assembly GCA_964657675.1). GTDB lineage: Bacteria > Pseudomonadota > Gammaproteobacteria > Steroidobacterales > Steroidobacteraceae > Bog-1198. The sequence goes on along the minus strand of CAZZWE010000041.1, from coordinate 20,614 downwards.
GAGCAACCATTGCGCCAATGTCAGCTCACCGATTTGCGTGCGTGCCGCGCACAGCAATTGAAACAAGCTGCCCGCACCGAACAAATCCAAATCCGCTGCGTACAAATGGTGCGAGGGTTCAAAAGCGCTGCCGGTGGCGCCGGTCCCAGACCATCGATCCTCGAGTCGCGCGATGCCCTGCGTGTAATACGCCGCGCCGCGCTGCGCCACGGTTTTTATCTCCCGCACGCGGTTGTGATAAAGAACCAAGGCGATGAAGGCGACGACGGGAAGCAATGACCACGCCGGCGACAGCGCTCGCATGCCGAAACACAGCCACAGCATGAGCAAAAATGTGGCACCGAGCAGTAGCCGCATGCTCCCTATTCGTGCATTGAGTCGATCGAGTTGAGTGATCTGCGCGTCGAGCTCGCGCAAGCGCTGAGAATAGTGTTGCTTGGGGGTCATGCAATATTTTGACACAACCCTTGCTTGGCCTTGACGGCTCAATTGCTCCGTGTGCACCATCCTCGGACCGTGAGCGCACGCACCTACAAAACCGACGAGACCGTGGATTTTGTCATCGTGGGCTCGGGCGCCTCCGGCGGCGTCATTGCGCGCGAGTTGTCGACCGCAGGTTTCAGCGTCGTGGTGTTGGAACAAGGTCCGCGCTTCGGTGCGGCGGATTTCGAGCACGATGAACTCAAATACAATTATTTGAGCGGGCTCACCAACGATCCGAAGATCAGTCCGCAAACCTTCCGCGTCGATGCCACTCAGACCGCAGAGCGGCCGAAATGGGGCAACTCACTGGTGTACGCCCGCATCGTCGGGGGCAGCAGTACGCATTACACCGCCAATTTTTGGCGCTTCCATGCAAACGATTTCAACGAGCGCAGCTTGCTCGGCGCCATTCCCGGCACCACGTTCGCCGATTGGCCGGTGACGTATGAGGAAATGGAGCCTTATTACACCAAGGTTGACTGGGAAATCGGCGTGTCGGGATTAGCCGGCTCCAGTCCCTTCGATCCGCCGCGCAGCAAACCCTACCCCATGCCGCCCTTGCCGGTGAAATCGTCCGGCGTGATGCTGGAGAAAGGCGCGCGTGCGCTGGGGTTGCATGCCTTTCCCGCGCCCATGGCCATTGTCTCGACGCCGTATCGCGGCCGCCCGGCCTGCGGACATTGTGGCTTTTGCATCGGTGCGGGCTGCGAGTTCACCGCGAAGTCCTCGGTGCTGTACAACATGATTCCGGAGGCGGAAGCCACCGGCCGCTGCGAAATCCGCCCGCATAGCTATGTCTTCAATGTGGCGCTCGACAAACGCGGCCGAACCACCGGCGTGCATTACTACGACGCGGCCAAGAAAGAACAATTCCAAAAGGCCAAGGCCGTGGTGCTTTCGGCCAATGGCGGCGAAACCTCGCGTCTGCTGCTCACCTCCGCGAGCGGGCGTTTTCCTCACGGGTTGGCCAATTCCAGCGGCTATGTCGGCAAGAATCTGATGTTCAATCAGGGCTCGGGTGTGCATGCGCTGTTCGAGCATGAGCTCAACGAATACAAGAGCGTGCAAGTCACGCGCGTGGTGCATGACTTCTACGATGCGGATCCGAAGCGCGGCTTTTACGGCGGCGGCGGCATCGATGCACGCATGGGATCGCAGCCCATCGGCTGGGCGTTGAGCCAAGGCGGGGAGTTGCCGGGCTGGGGCGCCGAGTACAAGCAGCGGCTCGAGGGCTTCACCCGCTCGATGATGGCGGCGGGGCATTGCACCTCGCTTGCGCAGGAAACCAACAACGTGACGCTGGATCCGACCTTGAAGGATGCCTGGGGCATGCCGGCCATCCGCGTAACCTACAAAGACCATCCGGATGATTTGGCCATGGCGCAATTCCTCCAAGACCGCGCGCACGAGATCATGGTGGCGGCGGGCGCGAAAAAAGTCTGGCGCACCGCGCCGCGACTGGCGCGCGGCGGTGTTCATCTGCTCGGCACCTGCCGCATGGGCAACGATCCGCAAACCTCGGTGGTCGACAAATACCACCGCACCCATGATGTGCCGAATCTTTTCATCTGTGACGGCTCGAGCTTCGTCACTTCCGGTCGCGGGCAGCCGACCATGACCATCCAAGCGCTGGCTTTTCGGGCCGCCGATCACATCGGCCAATTCGCGCAGCGCAACGAAATCTAGGGAGACAGCATGAGTCAGGACGAGGATCAGGAAGAGATTTCGCGGCGTTCATTTCTACTCTCGAGCGGCGGCCTGTTTACCAGCCTGTGGGTCGCCTCGCAGTGGCCCGCCATCGCCGCAGCCGCGCACCACGCTGAAGACGCACCGGCGGATCTAACGCCCGCGCATTTTGAATTTTTCAATGCCGCCGACGGCGCCGATGTGGATGCCATTTGCGCCCAGATCGTGCCGAGCGGCGCCACGCCGGGAGCCCGGGAAGCGCACGCGGTGTATTTCATCGATCGCTCGCTGTCGACCTACTTTGCGCCGATGGCGCCGGAATTTCGCAAGGGCTTGAGCGCTTTCCAGCAGCAATATCAGGCTGGGCATCCCGGTTCACCTTTTTCTCAGGCGAACTCTGAGCAACAAATCGCTTTCCTGAAAACCGTCGACAAAACCCCGTTCTTTGACACGACGCGGATGCTCACCGTGCTGGGTATGTTCACCTCGCCCAAATACGGCGGCAACTTCCAAGGCAGCGGCTGGAAGATGATGGGCTTCGTTGATCAGCACGCCTTCACGCCGCCATTTGGCTACTACGATGCACAGTACAAAGGCTTCGTCCCCTACGAGAAAAACGCGTGAGCCGGACATTCAAGCCAGGCGAGAGCGTCGATTTCATTGTAGTGGGTTCCGGCGCCGCCGGCGGCGTCGTGGCGAGGGAGCTGTCCCAGGCCGGCTTCACCGTGCTGGTGTTCGAGCAGGGGCCGCGCCTAGGCCCCACCGACTTCGAGCACGATGAGCTCAAGTATTTTTTCATGAGCGGGATCACCGTCGATCCGAAGATCAGCCCACAGAGCTTTCGCGCATCGCCTGACGTCGAAGCCAAACTCGCCGACGTCCAGCCGGCTTTGTATGCACGCCTCGTGGGCGGCAGCAGCGTGCACTACACCGCCAACTTCTGGCGCTTTCACGAAGTGGATTTCAAGGAACGCAGCCTGCTTGGCAGCATTCCGGGCGCGGCGTTTGCGGATTGGCCGATCAGCTATGAGGAACTCGAACCCTACTACACCAAGGTGGAGTGGGAGGTCGGCGTCTCGGGCCTGGCGTATTCCAGTCCCTTCGACCCGCCGCGATCCAAACCCTACCCGATGCCGCCCATGCCGGTGAAATCCTCAGGGGTGTTGATGGAGCGTGGCGCACGCAAGCTGGGGTTGCATGCCTATCCCGCGCCATTGGCGGTCGCCTCGCAACCCTTCAAGGACCGACCGGCCTGCATCAATTGCGGTTTCTGCATGGGTTTTGGCTGCGAGGCCCGCGCCAAGTCATCGTCGGTGTACACCATGATTCCGGAAGCAGAAGCCACGGGACTGTGCGAAGTGCGATCCGGCAGCTATGTCTATCACGTCGACACCGACGCGTCCGGCCGCGCCACCGGCGTGCATTACTACGACCTGAACAAGCGCTCGCACTTTCAGCCCGCCAAGGCGGTGGTGCTGTCCGCCAACGGCGCCGAAACCGCTCGGCTGTTGCTGAACTCAACCAGCAACCGGTTTCCCCACGGCCTCGCCAATTCCAGCGGCATGGTGGGCAAGCACCTGATGTTCAATCAGGGTTCCGACGTGCATGCGAATTTCGAGCATGAACTCAATGAATATAAAAGCGTGCAGGTGTCGCGCGTAATTCATGACTTCTACAACGCCGACCTGAAGCGCGGTTTCTATGGCGGCGGCGGCATCGACGCCCGCATCAACCCGCAGCCCGCGCTCTGGGCCATGGCGAGCGGCGGCAATCTGCCGCGCTGGGGTGCGGATTTCAAGAACCGCATCGAAGCCTTCCCGCGCTCCATGGTGGCGGCGGGGCATACGACCTCCCTGGCGGTCGAGACCAATAGCGTCAGCATCGATCCTAAGCTCAAGGATGCCTGGGGCGTGCCCTCGATCCGCGTGACCTACAAGGATCACCCGGATGATTTGAAGATTGCCAAATTCATGCAAGACCGTTGCGCGGAAATCATGGACGCGGCGGGCGCCAAGAATGTCTGGCACGACGATGTGGGCGAGCAGAGCAGCGGCGTGCACCTGCTCGGCACCTGCCGCATGGGCAACGATCCGAAGACCTCGGTCATCGACAAGTACCATCGTACCCACGATGTTAAGAATTTATTTCTGTGCGATGGCTCGAGTTTCGTGACATCCGGCCGAGGTCAGCCGACGATGACCATCCAAGCGCTGGCATTTCGCGCCGGGGATCACATCGGACAGTTTGCTAAACGCAACGAGATCTAACGGTTAGGAGTGTTTTTTCTTCTTGCGGCTGCTTTTCTCGCCATCACCCTCATCGTCGAGGTCATCATCCGCCCCAGAGATTTCGTAGTCGTCGAAATCGCTTAACAGCTCCTTGGTGCGGCGCTCTTCCATCACCCGTTCGAGTCTGCGCCAGGCGGGCTCGGCGCCCTTGGGCGCGCGCCGGCGCTGCGAGTCGACATCGCGCATGATGTGATCGACGTCGACGTCATCACTGCCGGGAGGCGTGTCTTCCGCATCCTCTTCCTCGAACTCGTCGGATTCCGGCTTTTCGCTCATCGCAAATTACCAATGAACTGACACGCGCGCGTTATAAATCGAAAAGCTACTGGCGTGCAATACCCCAGCGCACAGTAATTTATTTTACGAGGTCGTTCAGCTGGAAAATCGGCAGCAGGAGGGCCACGACGATGAACATGACAATGGCGCCCATGAACACCACCATGAAAGGCCCCAGCAGATTGGTCAAATTCGACAGCAGGCCATCCATCTCGCGCTCTTGATTGGTGGCGGCGCGCTCCAGCATCTTTTCCAGCTCGCCGCTGCTCTCGCCGCTGCTGATCAAGTGAATCATCATGGGCGGAAACAGTTTGCGCGTGGCCAGCGACTTGCCGATGGGCGCGCCTTCCCGCACCCGCGAGGCGGCTTCTTCCACCGCCGCCTTCATGGGCATGTTGGTGACGACCTCCGCCGAGATGCGCAGCGCTTCGAGCACGGGCACTGCGCTTGCGGTCAAAATGCTGAAGGTGCGTGAGAAGCGGCCGGTGTTGACGCCGCGGATCAGCTTGCCGATCAGGGGAATGCGCAACAGGAAGCGATGCCAGCGCATGCGCGCCTCCGGAGCCCGCAGCCAGCGTCGAAAACCCCACAGCGCTGCGCCAATGACGATGATGGCGTAGAACCAGTAATGCCGCACGCCATCGCTCATGCCGATGAGAATGCGGGTGGCAATCGGCAGCTCCTGATTGCTCGACTCAAACACCGCCACCACTTGGGGGACGACGTAGGCCAGCAGGAAGGACACGATGGCGCAGGAAAGAACCAGCAGCACGATGGGATACACCAGCGCGTTGCTGACCGCCTGGCCCATCACCTGGCGCGATTCGGTGTAGTCGGAGAGGCGTTCGAGCACCTGGTCCAACTTGCCGGATTGCTCGCCGGCCGAGACCGTGGCGCGATAGATTTCGGGGAAGGCCTGCGGAAAATCGCGCAAGCCATCGGCCAGGGGATGACCCTCGACCACTTTGCTGCGCACGCCCAGCACGATGCGTTGCACGCGGGGCTTTTCGGTTTGTTCGGCCACGGCCTGCAGGGTTTCCTCCAGCGGCAAGCCGGAGCGCAGCAGGGTGGCCATCTGACGGGTCAACAGCGCCAAGTCCAGGGTGGATAGGCCACGGCGCATGAAGGGCCGTCGACGCCGGCCGCCCTGCGCCTGTTCCTGCTTGACGGTTTCCTGGATGTCCATCGGCAGCAGTTGCTTGTCGCGCAACATCTGCCGCACATGTTTGGGCGTATCGCCCTCGATCAGGCCTTTGCGTTCGCGGCCCTGGGCGTCGAGCGCCGTATATTCAAATGCGCCCATTAATCCTCGCGCGTGACGCGCAGGACTTCTTCAAGGGTGGTCTCACCGGCCATGATCTTACGCCGGCCATCATCGCGGATACCCGGGCTCGAGGCGCGCGCGTAGCGTTCCAGCTCCTGCTCCGAGGAGCCGTCGTGAATCATGGTGCGCATGTGATCATCCACTGTGATCAATTCGTAGATGCCGGTGCGGCCGCGATAACCCATGCCCGGTTCGTTGCTCGGCCGGTACAGTTCCACCGGCGGACCATTCAGATCCAGATTCAACAGGCGCCGTTCGTACTCGCCGGCCATGAATTTTTCGCGATTCGAGGGATTCAATACGCGCACCAGGCGCTGCGCCATGACGCCGATCAAGCTCGAGGACAGCAGGAAGGGCTCGATACCCATGTCGCGCAGTCGCGTGACGGCGCCGACCGCCGTGTTGGTGTGCAGCGTGGAGAGCACCAAGTGGCCGGTTAAGCTGGCTTGCACGGCGATCTGTGCGGTTTCCAAATCGCGGATTTCGCCGATCATGACCACGTCGGGATCTTGCCGCAGGATGGCGCGCAAGCCGCGCGCGAAGGTCATCTCGACCTTGGTGTTGACCTGCGTCTGACCGATGCCATCGATGTAATACTCGATGGGATCCTCGACCGTCATGATGTTGCGGGTGTTATCGTTGATGCGCTCCAAGCTCGCGTACAGCGTGGTACTTTTTCCTGAGCCGGTGGGGCCGGTGACCAAAATGATGCCGTGCGGCTTGTGGATGATTTCATCCATGGCGTTCTGGGTGATCGGGTCCATGCCCAACGAGGTCAACTCGATGCGGCCGGCCTGCTTGTCGAGCAACCGCAGCACCACGCGCTCGCCGTGCCCGGAGGGCAGGGTGGAGACGCGCACGTCGACCGCACGGCCGGCAATGCGCAGCGAAATGCGGCCGTCCTGCGGCAGACGCCGTTCCGCGATGTCGAGCTTGGACATGACCTTGATACGCGAGACCACCAGCGGCGCCACGGCGCGCTTGGTTTGCAATACCTCGCGCAGCACGCCATCCACGCGGAAGCGGATCACCAGCCGGTTTTCATACGGTTCGATGTGGATGTCCGAGGCGTTTTCTTTCACCGCCTGGGTGAGCAGGGCGTTGATCAGGCGGATGATGGGCGCTTCATCATCGCTTTCCAGCAAGTCGGAGGATTCGGGAATGTCCTCGGCCAAATGCGCGAGGTCGGTGTTGTCGTCCAACCCTTCGAGCATTTGCATGGCGGCGCCGGAGCCCGCCTCGTAGGCCAGGCGCAGCATGGAGTCGAAGGCCTCGACCGTCACGCGGGTGAGTTTCAGGGGCACGCCCACGAAGCGGCGCACTTCGGCCAGGCTCTGCGGCGTCACACCCGGACGGCAGACCGTATCGGCGGAGCCGTCCGCGACGCCGCGTACCAACACGCCGTGCCGCTTGGCGAATGGAAACGACAGTTTGCGCTGATCGGGTTCTTTCAGTTCGGCGTTCATTTAGGTATCCGGCACCGGTGTGGGCGCCTGTGGCGGCGGTGGCGGCGGCTGCACCGTTGGCGGAGTCAGCGGCAATGCGCCCTGCGCATTGGTGTCCGACGCCGGCGGCGCCGACGGCAGGGCAATCCCCGAGGGAATGGAGGGCACGGCCGGCTGTTTCTGCCCCGGCAGCAAGGTGATCTTGCCGTGGTTTAGATTCTGCTGATCGCGGCGCACGGCGTTGTAACTCGCCTCGCTGACACTCTCGGTGGCGTCGGCATCGCGCATGATCTTCGGCCGGATGAATACCAATAGGTTCTTTTTCTGTCGCGAACCGCTGCGCGACTTGAACAGATTGCCGATCAGCGGGATCGCGCCCAGGCCCGGCACGCGGTCTTCGCTCTCGGTCACGGTATCGGAAATCAAACCGCCCAACACGATGATGCCGCCATCCTCGATCAGCACCGTGGTCTTGATGGAGCGCTTGTTGGTGGAAATATCGGCCGAGTCGGTCAGCTTCGCGCCCGGCGAGGAGTCTTCCTGCTCGATCTTCAGCTGCACCGAGTTGCCTTCATTGATATGAGGCGTGACCTTCAGAATCGTACCGACCTCTTCGCGCTGAATGGTCTGGAAGGGACTGGTGGTACCGCCCACCGCCGCGGTGGTGCCGGCGTAGGAGCCGGTGATCAGCGGGATTTCCTGCGTGACCTTCACCTCCGCTTCCTCGTTGTTCATGGTGATCAACGAAGGGGTCGAAATAATGTTGCTGCTGCCATCGCTGCGAAGGGCTTGCACCAGTGCCGCAAAGCTCACGCCATTGCTGGATACGCGGCCGATGGCAACGGACGCCCCCGTGCCGACCGTGGAGCTGGTAATGGTCGGGGTGCCCGTCGTCGTGCTGACGGTGCCGCCGCTCAAGGCCGCCTCGGCCAGATCCACGATGCTGGTGCCGGCGCCCGGCAAGTTGATGATGCCGGCCGGCACCGTGGAGCTGCCCTGGCCGTACAGCAGCCACTGCACGCCGAGATTCGAGCTCTTGTTGACGTCGATTTCCACGATGATGGCTTCCACCTGCACCTGGGCGCGGCGGATGTCGAGCTTGTCGATGACTTGCATCAGCGATTTCATGATTTTCGGCGGCGCCGTCATCACCAGCGCATTGGTGGACACATCGGCCCAAATGGTGACGCTGGCATCGACGTTTGGCGTGCCGCCGCCGCCGCCGGCAGCGCCACCCGGTGCCGGGCCGCCCTGCGCCTTGGCGGTGGCGGTCGCCTGGCCTTTGAGTTTGTCGGCGATCTTTTCGGCATCGGCGTAGCGCAGGTAGCGCACCTGGGTATCGCCGCCGGTGGTCAGCGGCGTGTCCATGCTGATGATCAGGGTCTTCAGGCGCAGCCGCTGCGATTTCTCACCGGTGAGCAAGATGCTATTGGTTCGGTCATCCGCCACGATTTTGGCGGCAGCCCCGGCGGCTTCTGCGCCGGCGCCCGAGTTCAAAGAATTCACGGTGCGCACGATGTCCGCAGCACTGGCGTTATGCAGCGCGATCACCTCGATGGGCTCATCGCCGCTCTCATCGATGCGTTCGATGATGCGTGTCAGGCGGCTGACGTTGCTGGCGCGATCGGAAATGATCAGCATGTTGCCGCTAGCGTAGGGCGCCAAGTGGCCGTAACTCGGGATCAAGGGCCGGAGCATGGGCACCAAGGCCGCGGCGCTGACGTTCTTCAGGGTGATGATCTGGGTGACCAGCTCATCCGATGAGGAGCTCACGGTGTTCGGCAAGTCACTCGAGGGGAACTGGCGCATATCGGTGTTGGGCACGATCTTGATGACTTTGCCGGCCGGGACCGCCACGTAGCCATACACCTGCAACACGGCGAGGAAGGCCTCATAGAAGGCGGCCGGCGACATCGGCGTCGCCGATAGCATGGTCACCTTGGCATTGACGCGCGGATCGATGATGAAATTCTTGCCGGTGACTTCGCTGACTGCCGCGATGATCTGACTCAAGTCCGCATCTTTGTAGTTCGGCGTGATGGTCGCGCCTTCCTGCGGCCGGGTCTGCTGCGGCAGTGCAGGCAAGCTCACCGACACCATCAGTGTCGATAGCGTCAAGACCGCAGCCGCATGGCTGACCCTACGGCGTTTGGAGGTCGAATAAGCTTTCAGCGTCATAAGTTCTCGCATGCTGAACGACTGTGACCGTCGGTCGCGCTAATCAGTTGCATTTTCATTGTTATAGTTTGGCGTCGGCGGCGGCGTGGGGGTGCCGCGAGCGGGCGCCTGCGTCTCCGATGCGGCTGCATTGGGGTCGTTACCGGTTTCCAACTCTTTGGTCGCTTGGGCCGCGACCTGGGCAATGTTCAAAGTAATGTCCTGCTTCTGTCCGCCGCGTTCAATCGTGACGGTAACGTGATCGGATGTCTGAATCGTGTCGAACACTTCCTGACTGCGTTGCGGGTCATCCAAGGCCGTGCCGTTGATGGCCGTGACCAAATCGCCCGACTTCAGACCCAATTTGTTGAATATCTGCCGATTCTTGCCCGGATAAGCGCGAAAGCCTCTCAGTTTTCCCGCTGCGTTGTCATAAGAGGCCACCGTGCGCATCACTTGATCGAGAATGCTCGGGTCCTGCTGCACCAGATGGCGGATGTTATCCACCGCCGCGACCGTACCGGCATTGGCGGCAACCCGCGTCGGCGCCGGGCCGCGTACGCGTTCCAACATCTGGTGCGGCAACGCCAAGGTCTCCAAGACACCACCGCGATCGAGAATGACGCGATCGAGGTATACAGAATGAAGGGCTGCCCCGCCAATCCTGTCGCCAACCGAATACACCTTCGAGGGGCCGCCGCCGTCGCTAATGATGGCGATACCCCGTTTCGGGTCCTGGGTTGCAATCGTGCCGGCCAACGCCAGATTGGCTGAACTCTGCGGCGCATTGGCCGGGTCCTGCAAACCCGGGTCAACGGGCGGGACGCCAAATAGGTGGGCAGCTACCACGCTTTGGATGTCCAGGGTGTTGCGAGGCGTGCGCACCGCGGCGGCCGTCATGACGGGCTGGGGCGACTTCACCGGGGTGGAAAACAGGGAATAAGCCAGCTGGCCCAGCTCCAAGACGATCAGCGCCCCGAGCACCACCGACACCAGTTTGGGGCCATTGGTCTGCAGCCGGGTGAGCCATTCATTTGTACGTGTGTCGAGCATTTGACCAGCGTGCGCCTCAAGGCGGCGTCAACCGCGCGAGCGGCAATGCCCGGTAGCGCGATAATTGCCGTAGGGGCGCAATCATAGGGGTACCCGCTAATGCGCTCAAGCATTTGTTTTTGCTTGTTAAAATAAAGTGACAGCGTTTGGCGACAGGGAACCAAATGAGAGCTTTGACTCAACCGGCTTGTAAAGCACCGCAACGCCCCCTATAAACTGAGAACTCATGAGTGATAACGAACGCGGCCGAGATGGTACTGGCTTGGTGGTCGAGGAAGCGACACCGAAGCTCAAGCGCCCACCCCTCTATCAAGTCGTGCTGATAAATGACGACTACACGCCTATGGAGTTCGTGGTAGATATTCTGCAGCGCTTCTTCGGAATGGACAGAACCAAAGCAACTCGGGTTATGCTGGAGGTGCACACCAAAGGCAAAGGAGTCTGTGGCGTCTTTACTTATGAGATTGCGGAGACGAAGGTGGCTCAAGTGATCGCGTATGCGCGACAACATCAACATCCGTTGATGGCAACGCTAGAAGAGGCGTAATCAGTGCTAAGTCAAGAACTTGAATTTTGCTTAAATGATGCTTTTGCCGGCGCGCGTGAGGCACGGCATGAATTCATGACCGTCGAGCACTTGTTGCTCGCGATCGTGGATACCCCTAAAGTCAGAGAGATCCTAAAGTCTTGCGGTGCCGATACCGCGAAGCTCAAGACCGAACTGAAACAGTTCATCGATCAAACCACCCCTCGGTTGCCGGCCGGCGAGGATCGCGACGTGCAACCCACGTTGGGATTCCAGCGTGTGCTGCAGCGGGCGGTGTTCCATGTGCAGTCGAGCGGCAAGAAAGAAGTGACCGTCGCCAATGTGCTGGTCGCCATCTTCAGCGAGAAGCAATCGCACGCCGCGTACCTGCTCAGCATGCAGGATGTGTCCCGCCTCGATGTGGTGAATTTCATCGCGCACGGCCTGTCCAAGGCGGGCGGTGAGGAGCGCAGCGAACGCGACGAAAATGCTGCGTCGCCGGACGCGGAACGCGAGGGCGACGGCGGCGGCAACGCGCTGGAGAAATACGCCACCAACCTTAACGACTCGGCCCGCAAGGGCAAGATCGACCCGTTGATCGGCCGCAGGCTTGAAGTCGAGCGTACCATCGAAATCCTGTGCCGTCGGCGCAAGAACAATCCGCTGTACGTCGGCGAGGCGGGCGTGGGCAAGACCGCGATTGCCGAAGGTTTGGCGCGCATGATTGTGGAAAACCAAGTTCCCGATGTGCTGCTCGATGCCACCATTTATTCGCTCGACATGGGCTCGTTGGTTGCGGGCACGAAATACCGCGGCGACTTTGAAAAGCGCTTGAAGGCGGTATTGGCCGAGGTCAAGAAGCAGCCCGGCGCCATCCTGTTCATCGACGAGATTCACACCGTCATTGGGGCGGGTGCAGCCTCGGGCGGCGTCATGGATGCCTCGAACCTGATCAAGCCGGCCTTGGCCAACGGCGAACTGCGCTGCATTGGGTCGACCACCTATAACGAGTACCGCGGCATCTTCGAGAAAGACCATGCCTTGGCGCGTCGTTTCCAGAAAATTGATGTCACGGAGCCCTCGGTACAGGACACGGTGGACATCCTCCGGGGCCTGAAATCTCGTTACGAAGAACACCATGGCATCAAGTACGAGGATGACGCGCTGCGAGCGGCTGCCGAATTGGCCGCGCGGCACATCAACGACCGGCATATGCCTGACAAGGCCATCGACGTGGTCGATGAGGCCGGTGCGAATCTGCGACTGCAACCGGTGGAGAAGCGCGCCAGTTCGGTGACTGTGAACCACATCGAGAACGTGGTGGCCCGTATCGCACGAATTCCGCCCAAGAATGTGTCCATGTCGGACCGCGACACCTTGAAGAACTTGGAACGCAACTTGAAGCTGACCATTTTCGGGCAGGACAAGGCCATCGAGGCCCTCGCGGCCTCGATCAAGATGTCCCGCTCCGGGTTGGGCGATCAGCGCAAGCCGGTCGGTTCATTCTTGTTCTCAGGTCCCACCGGCGTCGGCAAGACCGAAGTCACGCGTCAACTCGCCATCGCCATGGGCGTGGAGTTCGTGCGCTTCGACATGTCGGAGTACATGGAACGCCATACCGTGTCGCGGTTGATCGGCGCGCCTCCGGGCTACGTGGGGTTCGATCAGGGTGGACTGCTGACCGAAGCCATCGCCAAGCATCCGCATTGCGTATTGTTGCTCGACGAAATCGAGAAGGCGCATCCGGACGTGTTCAACCTGCTGCTGCAGGTCATGGACCATGGAACCCTGACCGACAATAATGGCCGCAAGGCGGACTTCCGCCACGTCATTATCGTCATGACCACCAACGCGGGTGCGTTTGAAATGAGCCGACCCAGCATCGGGTTTACTCAGTCGGACGGCACCGCGGATTCCATGGAAGCCATTCGTCGCTTGTTCAGTCCTGAGTTCCGTAATCGTCTGGATGCCGTCATCGCCTTCGGCGCGTTGGCCCAGGAAACCATTGAACGGGTGGTCGACAAACTGCTGGTCGAGGCGGAAGCGCAACTCGAACAGAAGCGGGTCTCTATCTCGGTCGACGAACCTGCGCGGCGCTGGATTGCGAAACGCGGCTACGATCCTAAGATGGGCGCGCGCCCGATGGCACGCATCATCCAGGAGTTCATCAAGCGCCCGCTCGCCGAGGAGCTGTTGTTCGGCAAACTGGTCAACGGCGGTCACGTCGAAGTGACGGTGAGCGAGGATGGCGAGAAACTCACCCTGGAGACGCGTTCGGCGGATGAACCGGCGCTGCTTTCGCATGAGGGATCGGAAGGCTAGTCTTTACGATGTAACGCAACCGAAAGGCCGCGATGACTTCGACAGTTATCGCGGCCTTTTTTTTCAAAGGAGTGCTCCATGTCCCTGGGCGTTGGCGTGTTCTTATTGGTGATGGCGGTCATCATTGCGGTCGCAGCGAATTCTGCGAAACGGCGGCGCAGGGGGTCCTCCCTGGACGTCGGGGCGAACGATTCCAGTGTCGGCGCCTGGCTCGCCGGTTCCTCGGACGGCTCGAATCACCACCACGGGCATCATCACCATCACTCTGGATTCAGTGATGGCGGCCATCATGGCGGCTTCGACGGCGGCAGTTCAGCCGGGTCTGATGGCGGTGGAGGCGGGGGCGGCGGAGATGGCGGTGGCGGGGGCCACTAGCGTCCGCGGTAGACGATGCGGCCCTTGGTCAGATCGTAGGGGGTCATCTCAACGGTGACTTGGTCACCGGTCAAAATTCGGATGTAGTTTTTGCGCATCTTGCCTGAGATATGCGCGGTAACTACATGGCCGGTCTTGAGTTTGACGCGAAATGTCGTATTGGGCAGAGTCTCAACGACCTCGCCCTCGAATTGAATAGCCTCTTCTTTTGACATGCGTCCTTATGGAGTATGGAGTACAGGGAAAACCGGGCGCATTGTGCATAAAGCACCCTGTTAAAGCAATTTAAGCGGGATTATCCCGCCAACTGCCCAGCGGTGAGCGCTTGGCGTAGGTTTCGAGCAGGCCCACGAACTGCACGCGCGAGACCTCGCGGGCGCCCAAACTCTCCAAATGGCTGCTGGCCACCTGACAATCGATGACCTTGATGTCGCGTGCGCGACACTCCTGCACCAGGCGGGCGAGGGCCACCTTGGAAGCGTCGCGCTCGCGGCTGAACATGGATTCTCCGAAAAACACCTGGCCCAGCTGTAGGCCATAGACGCCGCCCACCAAGCGGCCGTCCTGATAAGTCTCCACCGAGTGCCCAAATCCCAGCGCATGCAGCTCCTCGTAGGAGGCAATCATTTCCTCATTGAGCCAGGTGTCGGGACCGGAGCGCCGAGGTGCCGCACAACCACGGATGGTCTCGGTGAAGGCGCAGTCCACCGCCGTGGTGAAGGGGCCGTTGCGCAAGGTTTTCTGCAAACTGCGCGCGCATTTGAATTCCTCGGGGAACAGCACCATGCGCGGATCGGGCGACCACCACAAAATCGGTTGCTGCGCGGAATACCAGGGGAACACGCCGCGCTCGTAGGCGCACAGCAGCCGCGCCGGGCTCAAATCACCGCCGGCCGCGAGGAGCCCCGGCGGCTCGCGTAAGGCCTGCTCCAACGGCGGAAACCAATTCGGGTCCGCTTGTTCGCCCAGCCACACCAACCGGCTCAGAGGCGCAACTCCTCGTCTTCATTGCGGTGGTAAGGCACATGCTCGTTGACCGAGGCCGCGTATTCATCCACGCCGCGGCCCTCGCGCACGGCGTAGTCGCGGATGGCGGCAGCAAAGCGGGGATCGGCGATGTAATGCGCCGAATGCGTGATGGTGGGTACAAAGCCGCGCGGCACCTTGTGTTCGCCCTGGGTGCCCGGTTCGAAGCGTTGTAGCTTGCGCTCGATGCAATATTCGATGCCCTGGTAGTAGCAGGTTTCGAAGTGCAGGCTGTGATAGTTGCCGCCCGCGCCCCAGTAGCGGCCGAACAGGGCGTCGGCGCCGACGAAGAATATCGCCACCGCAATCGGCTCTGAGCCGATGCGTGCGATCTTCAACATGATGTCATTGGGCATCGCGGCCGAAACGCGTTTGAAGAAATTCAAATTCAAATACGGTTCGTGGCCATGGCGATGGAAGGTGTCCGCGTAGAATTGATACACGGTGCTCCACAAGTTGTGGTCCATCTCACCGCCCATGCGCGTATCGAATTCGATACCGGCTTCCGCCACACGCCGCCGCTCGCGCTTGGCTTTCTTGCGCTTCTCGGCGGTAAAGGTGGTCAAGAATGCGTCGAAGGATTCGTAGCCCGCGTTGAACCAGTGAAACTGGCAATCGCGCCGTTGTATCAATCCCGCCTGGCCTAACGTGGCCGCGACTTGTTCGCTCGGAAACAGAATGTGCCAGGAGGAGAATTCCTCTTCCTTGGCGTATTCCAGCGTGGCGCGCAGCAATACATTGGTCATCACCGCGGCATCGGCGTCGGGGTGAATCAGCAGGCGCGCGCCGCCCACCGGGGTGAAGGGCACGGCCGTCAATAATTTCGGGTAGTACTGCAGCCCATGCTGGGCATACGCCCCCGCCCAGGAGAAATCGAACACGAACTCGCCGCGCGAGTGCGCCTTGCTAAAGAGCGGCATGGCCGCCACGGTCGCGCCCGACTCATCTTGAATGACCAGATGATTCGCGCCCCAACCCGCGCGCGGGGTGACGCAGCCGGATTGCTCCAAAGCCAAGAAGAATTCATGCCGCAGGAAGGGCTGTGCATTGCCCGCCAGCGCGTTCCATTGGGCGGCATCGATTTCAGCGATGCTGCCCAAGAAGCGCGCCGAGAACCGCTTGAGACCGGCGGGCTCGATGGCGGACGGATTTTTAGTGAGGCCGCGCTTCACGCGCTGGCAGCGAGCGGCTTGGCATGCGGCTGAGTTTCGATCCGTTCGAGGTATTTATCCGCATCCAATGCCGACATGCAGCCCGTCCCGGCTGATGTCACCGCCTGCCGATACACATGATCCGCCACATCGCCGGCCGCGAACACGCCCGGGATACTGGTCGCGGTCGCATCGCCGTCGCTGCCGCCTTTCACCACGATGTACCCGCCGCGCATCTCCAACTGTTTCTCGAACAGTTGGGTATTGGGCTGATGGCCGACCGCAATGAATACGCCATCGACGTGGAGCGAGCGGGTGGCATTGCCGGAGGTGGCCTTCAGCCGCACCCCGGTCACGCCATTGTCATCGCCTAAAATCTCATCGACGGCGTGATTCCACACCACGCTGGCCTTGCCGGCCTTTTCCAAGGCAAACAGCCGGTCTTGTAGAATCTTCTCGGAACGCAGTTTGTCGCGGCGATGCACCAAAGTGACATGCGAGGCGATATTGGTCAGGTACAGCGCCTCTTCGACGGCGGTGTTGCCGCCGCCCACCACGGCCACGGCCTTGCCACGATAGAAGAAGCCGTCGCAGGTGGCACAGGCTGACACGCCCTTGCCGCGGAAGGTCTCCTCCGAGGGTAGGCCCAGGTATTTGGCTGAGGCGCCTGTGGCGATGATGAGCGCGTCACAGGTGTACTCGCCGTTGTCGCCGTACAGATGAAACGGCCGATGGCGCAGCTCCACCCGGTTGATGTGATCGAAGACGATGTCCGTATTGAAGCGCTCGGCATGACGGCGCATCCGGTCCATGAGCGCAGGTCCCTGTAGGTGTTCGACATCGCCGGGCCAGTTATCGACATCCGTGGTGGTCATCAACTGGCCGCCTTGCTCCAAGCCGGTAATGAGCAGCGGACTGCGATTGGCACGCGCGGAGTAGACGGCGGCTGAATAACCCGCTGGGCCCGATCCTAGGATCAGGAGACGACTGTGCCGAATGACGCTCATGTATAATTTGCCTCTGAAGCCCTTTCGAGGGCCAAGCCCATGGTAAGTAAATCTGCGGGCGCCAGCCAGTTCAAACAAGGCCTGGACCAATACTCTTTTCAAGCAGTTGGTGCATCCCGTCAGCCTGAGTTACTATCGCATAGTATTCAATCAGTTAAGAAGTAAACATCATTAAAGCTCTAGATATAGCCGAGGGCTCTCCGAGCAAAAAACCCAAGCCGAAGTCCAAGCTGTCGGGCGCCGTGGCGCGTTCGCTGCGGGAAGGCACATTGTGGGTGTTGGGCGCACTGGCGCTGCTGCTGTTGATCGCTCTGCTGTCTTATCACCCGCACGATGCCGGTTTCTCCGATACCGGTGAGCCTGGCGCGGTGGGCAACTGGATCGGTCCGGTAGGCGCCTGGGTGGCGAGCTTCTTCCTGTTCCTATTTGGCCGTCCCGCCTACCTATTCCCCGTGATGTTGGCCTATGCCGGGTGGCTGGTTCACAAAGAAGCCGCGCTGCCGGATGCGCGCTCGCGGATCAACACGCTGCTGCGCGCCTCGGGGTTCATGCTGACGCTGCTGACCAGCTGTGGGTTAGCCACGCTGCATTGGAGCGGCGATAACCTGCCGAATAGCGCCGGGGGCGTGCTCGGCGTACTGGCTGGCAAGGGCAGTGCGCATGGGTTGAGTTTTCTGGGTGCGACGCTGTTGCTGTTGGGACTGTGGCTGGCGGGCGTGGCGCTGTTTTTAGGCGTGTCCTGGTTCGAGATCATGGATCAACTCGGCGCCTCGGTCCTCAAAGGCATTGAGTGGCTGCAAAATTGGCGCGAGCAGCACAAAGAACTCGCCGGCGGCAAGGAACGTAAACAGGCCCGCCAAGAGGTGGTGCGCGAAGAGCAGAAGAAGGTGGCCAGCCGTCCGCCGCCCCGGATCGAAGCGCCTGCGCCCATCCCGCAAAAAAGCGAACGGGTGGAACGCGAGCGCCAGGTGCCGCTGTTCGATGCGCCGAAATCGAGCGAATTGCCCGCCTTGTCGCTGCTGGATGAAGCCGGTCCTCGCGAACAGTCTTATTCGGACGAGGCCTTGGAGGCCATGTCGCGCCTGGTCGAAATCAAGCTGCGCGATTTTGGTATTGAGGTCGAGGTGGTGGCGGTGCTGCCGGGACCTGTGATCACGCGCTTTGAATTGCGGCCGGCGCCGGGCGTGAAGGTCAGCCAGATCAGCAACCTGTCGAAGGATTTGGCGCGCGCGTTGTCTGCCATCAGTGTGCGCGTGGTGGAAATCATTCCCGGTAAATCCGTGATTGGCCTGGAGATTCCCAACGAGAAGCGTGAGATCGTCACCTTGGGCGAAATCATCAAATCCAAGCCCTACGATGAAGTGACCTCGCCGTTGGCGCTGGCGCTCGGCAAAGACATCGGCGGCGTGCCGATTGTGGCCGACCTTGCTCGCATGCCGCATTTGTTGATCGCCGGTACCACCGGTTCGGGTAAGTCGGTCGGCATCAATGCCATGGTGCTGAGCCTGCTGTACAAGGCGTCACCCGAACATGTGCGCATGATCATGATTGATCCGAAGATGCTGGAACTGTCCGTGTACGAGGGCATTCCGCATCTATTGGCGCCGGTGGTGACCGACATGAAGCAGGCCGCCAATGCGTTGCGCTGGTGCGTCGCGGAAATGGAGCGCCGCTATCAATTGATGTCGATGCTCGGCGTGCGCAACATCGGTGGCTTTAACCGCAAAGTGAAAGATGCGGCCGATGCGGGCAGCCCCATCAAAGACCCGATTCGCATGCAAAAGATTGCGCAAGGCGTGCCGGGTATCGTGGCATCGGACGTCGAGGATCTCACCAGCTTGCCGTTCATCGTGGTCATCATCGATGAGTTGGCGGATCTGATGATGATCGTCGGGAAAAAAGTAGAGGAGTTGATTGCACGCTTGGCGCAAAAGGCCCGCGCCTCCGGCATCCATCTGGTCTTGGCCACGCAGCGTCCCTCGGTCGATGTGATCACCGGCCTGATCAAGGCCAACATTCCGACGCGTATCGCCTTTCAGGTGTCGGCCAAGGTGGACTCGCGCACGATTCTCGATCAAAGCGGCGCGGAGTCGCTGTTGGGGCATGGCGACATGCTGTACCTGCCGCCGGGCACTTCGATCCCGACGCGCGTGCATGGCGCGTTCGTGTCGGACCAAGAAGTGCATCGCGTGGTCGCTGCCTTGAAGGCCGTGTCGCCGCCGGTGTACATCGATGAGATCTTGGAAGGCCCGCGTAACCCCATTCCGGGATTTCCTTCGGACGAGGAGGAAGCGGGTGGCGGCGCCGCCGATGCGGAGGCCGATCCCTTGTACGACGAGGCGGTGCGCATCGTCACCGAAACCCGCAAGGCGTCGATCTCAGGGGTGCAGCGCCGCCTAAAAATTGGCTACAACCGTGCGGCCCGTTTGGTGGAAGCCATGGAGGCCGCGGGCCTGGTGGGTCCACTGCAATCGAACGGCAATCGCGAAATATTCGGCAACGCCCCGCCGCAGGATTGAGCATGAAGCGACTGATCATCTGTGGCGTTTGGGCCTGCCTGGCAGCGTGGGGTGTTGCCTCACCGGTGTTCGCCACGGCCACCGCAGATGTCGACAAGTACCTCGCGGGTCTTGCCACCTGGTCGGCGGATTTCACCCAGACCATCGATGATGGGCATGGCAAGGTGGTGCGCAGCGCCGCCGGAAAATTGTATCTGCAAAAGCCCGGCCGATTTCGCTGGGACTACGTCGAGCCCTCGGAACAATTGATCTTGGCGGATGGCAAGAAGATCTGGTTTTACGACAAGGATTTGCAGCAAGCCAACGTGCGCGACATGGACGCCAATCTCGCCAGCACACCGGCGGTGTTGTTGTCCGGCGGTGGCTCGGTGGGCAGCCAATTCGATGTGACTGCGCTGCCGCCCAAGGAAGGCATGGAGTGGTACCAGCTGATCCCGAAGAAGCCGGACACCGATTTCCAGCTGGTGCGCATCGGCTTCACCAAGGGCGATCTCACCTCGATGTTTCTCGCCGACAAATTGAATCAAGTCACGCAGCTGACTTTTTCGCACTCGCAGAAGAATGCGAAATTTGCGCCCGACCTATTCAGCTTTACCCCGCCGGCGGGAGTCGATGTGATCGGACGCGGCGACAAGTGACCGGCGAAGGCAATTACCGGCCGCTCGCTGATCGCTTACGACCTCAAACTCTAGACGAATACGTCGGCCAGTCACATCTGCTCGGTGCCGGCGCGCCGCTGCGGCGTGCGCTCGAATCCGGCCACCCACATTCGATGATCTTATGGGGACCGCCCGGTACCGGCAAAACGACCTTGGCGCGACTGGTGTCCAACGGCGCCAAGGCCGAATTCGTCGCGCTCTCGGCGGTGCAGGCCGGCATCAAGGATATCCGTGCGGTGGTGGAGCACGCGCGCAGTCTGCGCGGCACGCGC
The DNA here is from genome assembly GCA_964657675.1 of uncultured Steroidobacteraceae bacterium. Taxonomy (GTDB): domain Bacteria; phylum Pseudomonadota; class Gammaproteobacteria; order Steroidobacterales; family Steroidobacteraceae; genus Bog-1198. Next base: position 45 of record CAZZWE010000041.1, on the reverse strand, counting down.
GATACCGTGTTGTTTCTGGACGAAGTGCATCGCTTCAACAAGTCG